>DATING010001412.1:0-2018 GCA_035474555.1 Longimicrobium sp.
ATCTAGACGTCCCCGCCTGTGAGCACTCCCGCACTAACGCACTAACGCACTCACGCACTTTCCACCCGCGCACTTTCGCACTTTCGTCCTCCCGGCGTAGTTTGGCGGCGACGCGCGCTGCTCCGCACCCGCACCACCGCCCATGATCCACCTTCCCACGTTCACCGCCACGCGCTACGTGCAGCCGCTGCGCGAAGGCGGCACGCTCCCCGCCGTGGTGGAGACGCACGGCGGCGGGCTGTACGTCACCAAGTTCCGCGGGGCGGGGCAGGGGGCCAAGGCGCTGCTGGCCGAGCTGATCGTGGGGATGATCGCCCAGGCGCTGCGGCTGCCCATCCCCGGGCTGGCGCTCATCGAGCTCCTCCCCGAGTTCGGGCAGACGGAGCCGGACCCGGAGATCCAGGACCTGCTCAAGGCGAGCGTGGGGATCAACGTGGGGCTGCGGTACCTGGATGGCGCCTTCAACTTCCAGCCCGCCTCGGCCGGCGACCTGGTGACGCCGGAGCTGGCGGCGGGGATCGTGTGGCTGGATGCGTTCACCACCAATCCCGACCGCACGGCGCGCAATCCCAACCTGCTCATCCACGAGCGCCGGCCGTGGCTCATCGACCACGGCGCCGCCCTGTACGCGCAGCACAACTGGCCCTCCGTGGACGAGGCCCGCACGCGCACGCCGTTCCCCCTCATCAAGGACCACGTGCTGCTGGCCGGCAGCGGCGACCTGGACGCGGCGGACGAGCAGGCGGCCGCGCGGCTGACGGACGCGGTGCTGGCGGAGATCGTGGCGCATCTGCCCGAGGCGCTGCTGGCGGACCGGGCCCTGGCGCAGGACTTCGCCACGCCGGACGAGGCGCGGGCGCGGTACCTGGACTACCTGCGGACGCGGATGCGGGCCCCGCGCGCGTTCGTGGCGCAGGCGGCGGAGGCGCGCGAGACGCTGCGTCGCGAGCCGCGCCCCCGCCTGCACAGCCGCCGATGACGGCCGACGGGCACCCGTGGATCGCGTACAGCTTTGCCGTGCTGTGCGTGGTGCCGCACCCGCACCTGGGCACGGCGGTGCCGGTGGGCGTGATGGTGCACGCGCGCACGGCGGGCTTCCTGGGCATCCAGGTGCTCACGGACCCGGCGGAGCTGGCGGCGCGTGTGCCGGGGGTGGACGTGGGGTTGCTCGCGCGGTACCTGCGGGACCTGCGCGGGATCGCGGAAGGGGACGCCGAGGCGGGGCCCGTGGCCCTGGCGCCGCCCTCCGAGCGCTTTCACTGGCTCACCGCGCCCCGTTCGGACGTTATACAATCCGGCGCCGTCCACAGCGGGCTGTGCCATGATCCGCTGGATGCCCTGGAGCGGCTGTACGCGTCGCACGTGGGGCCCGCGGTTCGCCAACCATGACCAGGGGGATGAGATGACGCTACGTCGCGGTGGGGTGGCTATGGCGTGTGTGCTGGCCGCGCTGTTCTCGGGGGGATGCGGGCTGATCCGGGCCGCCGTGAACGCGGACATCGACGACCGGGTGGAGGACGCCGAGGTGAACGTGGCGCCGGAGGAGATCCTGGTGCGCTTTCCCGCCGCCGCCGCCACCAGCTGGGCGTGCGCGGCGCCGGCGGCGGGCGGGCGGCAGTACGCGTGGACGGTGCGGCTGGACCGCAGCGAGCCCTGGTACGGCATCGACGTGCGCGGCGTGCTCCCGGCGTCGGCGGCGGACCCGGGGCGGACGATCTCGCCCATCCTGGACCATGCGCGGGCCACGGTGTCGCGCATGTCCGGCACGCCGCCCGTGCCGGTGGGCGCCGACAGCACGGCGGTGACGGCGTTCGCGGTGGGCGACACGGCGCTGGTGGTGCGCATCACGGACCGCGCGGCCATCCGGCGCGTGGCCCGCGGCCGCCCGCTCTCCGCGACGCTGATGGGCTGCGCCGACGGCAACGACGCCTGGACGCGCGACGTCCCCGTCCGCTACGACCCGCGCTTCTAGCCGCACCACGCGGGACGCACGGCATCACGCAGGGCCGCGGAGGCGC
>DATING010001413.1:0-2422 GCA_035474555.1 Longimicrobium sp.
CGTTTGCGGGGCTTTCCGCCGTTGTTGCGGCGGCTTCAGCAGCTCCGCAGCGGCGTGCACGGGGGCTGTCGCCGCCGATCGTGGCAGGCTGTAACCTGTACCCTGTCCCCTGTAACCCGCCGTTCAGCCCTTCCATCCGCCGGAAACGCTTGCCTCGCAACGACTCCGACCTTTACTTTCCGCACGGATCGAGTCACCGGCACCACGCGCGCCACGCCGCGTAACCGCCCGGACCCATCGCCCGGAACCCATGACCCACACGCAGCCGAACGCCGACCCGCACGACGCCGTTCCGTCGCCCACGTTCTTCGACCCGTCGTTCGAGCGGCTTCCCGCGCCCGTGGGCGGGGACACGGCCGCGCCCGGACCCGTGCTGCTGGTGTTCGACCGCACGGCGGACCGCGACTGGGCCGCCGACGCCGCCGTGGCGCTGGCCACGGGCTGGCACGCGGCCGGTCGGCGCACCGTGCTGGCCGACCTGTGCCTGGAGGACCCGTTCCTCAACGAGCGCATCGGCATGCCCAACCAGGAAGGCGTCGTCGACATCTTCCTGTACGGCGCATCGCTGGCCCGCAGCGCGCGGGCGGTGCCGGGACGCGGCTTCTACCTGATCTCCGCCGGCACCTACACGCCGGAGCCGGGGGCCGTGCTGGCCCATCCGCGCTGGGACAAGATCGTCGGCGGCTTCCGCGACAACCAGGCGGCGCTCCTGCTCTTCGTCCCTAGCGACGCGCCGGAGCTCCCGGCGCTCAAGCGGTGGGTGGACGAGGCCATCCTCCTGGGCGGCGGCGACGGCGCGGGCCCGCTCCCCGCGTCCGGCGACTTCAGCGTGCGCGCCTGGCTGGCGCCCCCGCGCCGCGACGGTGCCGGGCAGGCCGCCGCCGCGCGTCCCGCATCCCCCGCGGAGCGCTTCCCGGAGCCGGAGCCCGTATCCCCCTGGAACGCGCCCCCCGGCACCCGCGCGGAGCTGAACGTCGTCCCGCCGCCGGCGGAGGGCATGACGGGGCCGGCGGCCGTCCCCGTGTCCGAGATCCCCGTCCCCGAGGCGGACTGGGAGCGGGACGCGGCGCCGGTGAAGAAGAAGCGCGCCGTGTCGCCCCTGCTGCTCCTCCTCCTGCTCGTAGCGCTCCTGGCCGCGCTGCTGTTCCTGGGGCCGCAGTACATCCCCGGCTTTCCCAACCTGCTGGCGTCGTCCGGCTCCGCGCCCGCCGCGGCGCCGGTGGAAAAGGCGGTGCCCCGCGTGGCGCCCGTCCCCGCGGGACCGGTGTCCTCGGCCGGGACGGCGCTGCCGTACTCCGTGCACGTGGCCGGCTTCACCGAGTGGGACGACGCATCGGCGTTCGCGGCCAACGTGGCCGGGCGCTTCGACGAGGCGCAGTTCTTCGTGGTGCCCGAGCTGCGGCAGGGGATCACCTACTGGATGGTGATGGCGGGGATGGCGGACGACACCAGCGCCGTCCGCGAGCTGCGCGACCGGCTGGTGGCCGCGGACGTGGCGGACGAGGAGTCCGTGGGCGGCCGCTACGACCTCATCCAGCACCGCCCGCTGGCCTTCGAGGTGGGCGAGTTCCGCAACCCCACCCAGGCCCGCGCCCGCGCCGACTCGCTGAACGCCCGCGCCATCCCCGCCTACGCCGCACCCGTCCCCTACTCGGACGGCAGCGAGCGGTGGAAGGTGTACGCCGGCGCCTACCGCGACACGGCCAGCAGCGCCCCCATGCGCAGCCTGCTGGCCGGCGCCAGCATCGAGCCGAAGCTGGTGCGCCGCACCGGCCGGCCCCCCGCAGCCCCGAAATGAAGCTTCGCTCCCTCCATCTCCACGGCTTCAAGTCCTTCGCAGACAAAACGGTGCTGGAGCTTCGCGACGGCGTGACCGCCATCGTGGGCTCCAACGGGTGCGGCAAGTCCAACACGGCCGACGCCGTCCGCTGGGTGCTGGGCGAGACCCGCGCGGGCGCACTCCGCTCGGCCAAGATGGAAGAGGTCATCTTCCAGGGCACCATCCGCCGTCGTCCCCTGAACTACGCGGAGGTCTCGCTCGTCTTCGGCAACGAGGACGGGTCCGTCCCCATTCCCCAGAGCGAGATCGAGATCGCGCGAAAGGTGTTTCGCGAGGGCGGCAGCGAGTACTTCCTGAACCGCCAGAGCTGCCGCCTGCGCGACGTGCACGACCTGCTGCGCGACACGGGGCTGGGCAGCGACGCGTACTCGATCATCGAGGCGGGGATGATCGACGCCATCCTCAGCGAGCGGCACGACGAGCGCCGCGCCATGTTCGAGGAGGCCGCGGGGATCGGCCGCTACAAGGACCGCCGCAAGGCCGCGCAACGCCGGCTGGAGGCGGCGGAGGTCGATCTTTCCCGCCTGAACGACCTGGTGGGCGAGGTGGAATCCAAGGTGAAAGCCCTCGCCCGGCAGAAGC
>DATING010001414.1:0-2439 GCA_035474555.1 Longimicrobium sp.
GAGGACGCAGAGAACGGATGGAAGTTCTCTGCGTCCTCGTCCGTTGTCTTCTGCGCCCGTCTCTTCGTGGATCGGCGCTTACAGCAGGCGAACGGCAAGGAGCGCGGGCTGGCCGCCGTTGGTGCCGGGCGCGTGGAAGTGGTTCTTCGCGTCGGTGGCGTTGAAGCAGAACTGCACCGCCTGCCCGGACGCATCCACCGCGAACGTAATGCTCCCGCTCCCGACGCCGCCCGGCGTGTCCAGCCGGCCGCAGGCGGGTCCGCCGCGGTACTCGCGCCGGTCCACGTATCCGCCCCCGCTCGCGTGCGGCACGGACGACGAGTCGCTGACGCCCACGTACAGCGGACGCGTGCCCGCCGGCTGCGCGGCCGCCTGGATGATGGGCGCGTCCGGCGCCAGCACCACCACGATGTGACCGGTGTCTCCGGGCGCGTCCACGTACGTCGCGTTCGCGGCGAACGGATCGAACGCCCAGACCACCACGTCGCCGGGCAGCAGCTCGGCGAAGGGGACCACGCGAAAGTGCTCCGCGCTGGACGGGTCCATGAAGTACCGGTACCAGACGTTCGCGCGCGGCCACCGGCAGGGGTCCTGGGCAAAGAAGCGTTCGCGGAACGCCACCGCGCCCGCGTAGTGCTGCGGGGCCGCCGCGTGCATCAGCCAGCTCACCCACCCCGAGCAGTCTGTACGGGCGGCGGGCACGGCCGTCAGCGCGCTGCATCCCAGGCCCGCGAGCTGGCCGGGCTCCGTGGCCACCAGCGGGGCGGTGACGGACGGCGCGGGATACGAATACGTCGTGTCCCCCGGCTGGATGGCGAATGTGAGCGAGCTCGCGCGCTGGTAGAGGTCCGCGGCCGCGGGCGAACCGGGGGCGGGTGCGGCGACAGGGTCGGTCATCGATGGGTTTCCTCCATAAAGGCGAGCGGGATGAATGGTGCCCGCGGCGTCGGGGCGCGGGAACGGGCTCCCGCGCCCCGTGACTGACGGGGCGCCAGTCAGCAGAGGATGACCGCGCCGTTGGGAGCCCACTGGCAGGTTGGATCCCCGCAGGTCTGGTACAGGGTCTCGTAGTCGGTCCCGCACTCCGGCCGGGGGGTACACGTACCGGCGAAGGTAGGCGCGCAGGTGCCGCACGTGTTCTCGTGGGCCGTGCCGCACTCGCATCCCCAGCCCCCGCCCCACTGCGTGGCCGTGTCGGGCTCGTGGGCTCGCACTGTTCCGTGTTCGCGCGGGTCTGCCGCAGTCTCGAAGGTTTCTACGCGGAGGTCGTCTACCTGCAGGCGGAGCTTCTGCTGTTTCATGAGTGCCATCCTGGAGGGGTGAGGGCGAAGGGGGGATCGCGGTCCACTTCCTTTTCAGTCGGATTAGGCCATTTTGGAATGATGATCCAGGCACGGTGGAAATGCAAGCGTCGTCGGCAGAAACGGAGAGGCCGCCGTGCCCAACCGGAAGAAGACGCAGAGAACGTCCATCCGTTCTCTGCGTCCTCGTCTTCAGCTCTGCGCCCTCTGCGTGAAACGCCCGGCGCTGCCCCGGCCCGCGAACGGAGCCGGGGCAGGGGCACGAGGCTCAGTCCCAGGGCTTGAGCACGACCTTGATGCAGCCGTCGTCCTTGTCCCGGAACGTCTTGTACATGTCCGGGCCCTTGTCGATGGGCACCGTGTGCGTGATCACGAACGACGGGTCGATCTCGCCGGACTCGATGCGCCGCAGCAGCTGCTCGTGGTAGCGCGGCACGTGCGTCTGGCCCATGGTGAACGTGAGGCCCTTGTTCATGGCCGGGCCCATGGGGAATTTGTCGATGATCCCCAGGTACACGCCCGGAATGGAGATCGTCCCGCCCTTGCGGCAGCACATGATGGCCTCGCGCAGCACGTGCGCGCGATCCGTCTCCTGCATGAGCATGGTCTTGGCCTTGTCGTACACCGCGTCCAGGCTGCCGGCAGCGTGCGCCTCGGCCCCCACGGCATCGATGCAGCGGTCCGGGCCGCGGCCGCCCGTCATCTCCTGGAGGGCGTCGTAGACACCGGTCTCCATGAAGTTGATGGTCTCCGCACGGCCGTGCTTGCGCGCCATCTCCAGCCGCTCCGGCACGTTGTCGATGGCGATCACCCGGCCGGCGCCCAGCATCCAGCAGCTCTGGATGGTGAACTGCCCCACCGGCCCGCATCCCCACACCGCCACCGTGTCGCCCGGCTCGATCTGCGCGTTCTCCGCCGCCATGTATCCCGTGGGAAAGATGTCGGAGAGGAACAGCACCTGCTCGTCCGAAAGGTCGCTGTCGATGCGCAGCGGGCCCACGTCCGCGTACGGCACGCGAAGGAACTGCGCCTGCCCGCCCGCAAACCCGCCGGTCAGGTGCGAATAGCCGAACAGGCCGGCCGTGGTGTGCCCCATCACCTTTTTTGGGATCTCGGGATTGCGGTTGGTGGTCTCGCA
>DATING010001415.1:0-2126 GCA_035474555.1 Longimicrobium sp.
CCTGCGTGACGCCGCCGCCGGCATCTCCCGGGGCACGGATGCGGCGCAGCTCCCGCCCAGCCCCTTTCGGACGATCGTCTCCGGCACGCCGGGAGGAATGGCCCGCGCGCGCGCCGTGCTGGCCTACCTGCCGTAGCCGGGGCAGCTTCCACGCGCAGGTGCACAAAAACACGCGAGGCGCGGGGCCAGTGGCCTCGCGCCTCGTCGCGCTCTATCGATCCGATGCCGTTCAGCTTGCCGGCTTGTGGCGCCAGCCGTCGAGGCCGGGGACGCGGTCGCCCTGGGGAACCAGCATCAGGGCAGACAGCACGGTGCGCATCACGGTCATGTATTTCGGGGCGAGCATGGCTCGAGCTCCAGTCAAGTTAGGGTTGTCCATCTCCTGCCTGTCACCGTACGGGAGGTGCGGCGGCAGAGTTTCAGCGGCGCGTTGTGGGCGCGCGCATCCACTGCTATCCTCCCGCCCATGCATCCCCCTGACGCGCCCGCCGCCCCCGTCCCGCTGCGCACCGCCGTGCGCACGTGGGCCCGCATCGGCGCGCTGGGGTTCGGCGGGCCCGCGGGGCAGATCGCTGTGATGCACCGCGTGCTGGTGGATGAAAAGCAGTGGGTGGACGAGCCCCGCTTTCTACACGCGCTGAACTTCTGCATGCTGCTGCCCGGCCCCGAGGCGCAGCAGCTGGCCACCTACATCGGGTGGATGATGCACGGCGCGCGCGGCGGGCTGGTCGCGGGGATGCTGTTCGTGCTCCCCGGATTCGTCACGATGCTGGGGCTGAGCGCGCTCTACGCAGCGTACCAGGAGACGGCGCTGGTGGGCGCGCTCTTCTTCGGCCTCAAGCCCGCCATCATCGCCGTCGTGGTGGAGGCGCTGCTGCGGATCGGGCGGCGCGCGCTGGCGGGGCGCATCTCCGTGGTCATCGCGGCGCTGGCGTTCGTGGCCGTCTTCTTCCTCGCCATCCCCTTCCCCTTCGTCGTCTTGGGCGCGGGGACGATTGGATGGATGGCGTCGCGCGGGCGGGACGATGCGCATCCCCCGCACTCATCCGCCGAAGCGCCGGCGCGGATCGCCTGGACGCGGACGGCGCGGACGGTGGCGCTGTGGATGGTGGTCTGGTGGATGCCGGTCGCGCTGGCGGCGGCGGCGTTCGGGACGGGGAGCGTGTTCGCGGCGCAGGGGTGGTTCTTTGGCCACGCGGCCGCGGTGACGTTCGGCGGGGCGTACGCGGTGCTGGCGTACGTGGCGCAGCAGGCGGTGGAGCGCTTCGGCTGGCTGAGCGCGGGGGAGATGCTGGACGGGCTGGGGATGGCGGAGACCACGCCCGGGCCGCTGATCCTGGTGGTGCAGTTCGTCGCCTTCCTGGGCGCGTGGCGCGACCCGGGCGGGCTGCCGCCGCTGCTGGCCGGCGTGCTGGGGGCCAGCATTACCGCGTGGGTGACGTTCGCGCCGTCGTTCCTGTGGATCTTTGCCGGCGCGCCGTACGTGGAGCGGCTGCGCGGCAACCGGGCGCTGGCCGCGGCGCTTTCCGGCATCACGGCGGCCGTGGTGGGCGTGATCCTGAACCTGGCCGTGTGGTTTGCCCTGCACGTGCTCTTCGCCCGCGTGGACGAGGCGCGCGCCGGCCCCCTGCACCTGCTCGTCCCCGACTGGCACACGCTCGACGTGGCGTCGCTGGGGATCGCGATCGGCGCTGCGGTGGCGATGTTCCGGCTCAAGTGGGGGATGCTGCCCACCCTCGCCGCCGCCGCGGCCGCGGGCGTGGCCCTGCGGATGCTGGGGTAGGAGCTCGCGGGACAGCACGGCGAGAGGTAGCCGAGGTCCGGCGGACGCCCCCACCCGCTCGATTCCTCGCGACCTCCCCCAAAAACCCCTGGGGGAGGTTGTCCCATTCGGACCGCGTGCCGGCGTGGCACTCGACCGTGACGGACCGTCCGCGCAGGCGGACATCGTGTCGTTGTTGCGGCGAATTCATTCGCTCTGCCGCATGCCGCAAGGCAGACACGACGACGAAGGCCCGGCACTCGCAGAGAGCACCGGGCCTTTGTTTCGTCACGGAATCCGAGGACGCGCGCCAGGGCCTGTTCGAAGTGTACACCCTCTCCCACGCAGTTTGTGGGAGAGGGTG
>DATING010001416.1:0-4050 GCA_035474555.1 Longimicrobium sp.
GGCCGAGGGGCTGCGCGCGCACTCCCTGCGGGGCGTGGTGCTGTCCAACGCGCCGTTCACCCGCGACCCGGAGTTCGGCGCCGTGCTCTTTGCGCCGCGGCTGCCGGAGGGGTGGGAGTACGAGCTGTACCAGGCGGGGCAGCTGCTGGGCTTTTCCACGGCCGGCGGCGAGGCGCTGCGCGTGCCCCTGCAGTACGGGAGCACGCCCGTGCAGGTGCGGCTGTACGGCCCCGCGGGCGAGCGGGTGACGAGCGACGTGGTCTACCTCGTCCCCACCCTGCAGGTGCCGGGCGGGCGGCTGCAGTACACCCTCGGCGGCGGCGTATGCCCGCGGCTGGACCGCTGCCAGGGGGCCGGCGTGGCGGACGTGCGCTACGGCGTCACCGACCGGCTGACGGTGCTGGCGGGCGCCGAGGCGGAGGCGGATTCCGTATCGACCGAAGTCCTTCCCTACGGCGGCTTCAGCCTCCTCCCCGCGCCCGGCTGGGCCGTGGACGTGCAGGCGCTGGCCGGCCGCTTCGTCCGCGCGGGGATCTTCAACGGCGGCGCGGGGCGCGTTTCCGGCGCGGCGGCCTTCGGACTCCAGTTCCCCGCGGACCGGGCGGGCGGGGTGATCGGCGGGGGCGGATTCAGCGCGCTGCCGGACTCGCTGGCCCGCTGGCACGCGGACGGCAGCCTGCGCATCCGCCGCGCGGCGCCCACCCGCAGCTTCGGGTTCGTGAACCTGGCCGCGCGGCTGGAGGGGAGCGAGGGGCGCGGCCTCGGCTTCATGCGCTTCAGCGCCAACACGGCCACCCGCGGCGTGCTGCTGGAGGCCGTGTACGAGCAGGACCAGGCGCTGGTGGATACGGTGGATGGGCGCCGGCTCATCCTGCTGCGCGGCACGGCCGGCCTGCGCCGCTTCTCCTCCGCGCGCCTGGGCGTCCCCCTGGTCTCCGGCGCCGTGGGGACGGGGCGCGAGGGATTGGAGCAGTGGGAAGCGCGCGTGTCGCTGCACCCGGGGACGATGAGCGTGGACCTGACGGCGCGCTGGGTGCGCGGCGCCGGCTCCCCCGCCGTGCTGCTGGGGACCACGGCGCGGCTGGGCGCGGCGCGGGCCCGGGCGCGCGTGGGGACGATCGGCGGAACGACGCAGGGGGCGTTCTCGGTGGATGGGGGACTGGCCGTGGGTGGCAATCGTCTCCTCCCCCTGGAGTTCGGCGGGATCGGGCTGACGGGGGTGGCGGGCACCGTGTACCACGACCTGGACGGCGACGGCCGCTACGGCGCCGCGGACGAGGCCGTGCCGGACGCGTGGGTGGGCGTGGGCGGCATCCGCGTGCGGACGGACGCGCGCGGACGCTACGCCACCTGGAGCGTGCTCCCCTACCAGGCCATCTCCGTGGGACTGGACACCGCCGCCATGGCGGACCCCTCGTGGGCGCCGGCGCGCCGCGACAGCCTGCTGCGCCCCTCGCCGCACCTGTTCACGCGGGTGGACTTCGCGCTGGTGCGCACGCGGGAGGTGGCGGGGATGCTGGTGCCCGCCGCGGGGGTGGAGCCGCCGGCGGGCGTGGCGGTGGAGATCGTGCGCCGCGGCACGGGCGAGGTGGTGGAGGCCGCGCGCACCTTCAGCGACGGCGAGTTCTACTTTGGCCGCGTGCTCCCGGGCGAGTACGAGCTGCGCATCGCCGAAGCGTCCCTGCGCGCCCTCCGCGCCGTCCCGGAAGGCGCCCCCATCCTCTTCACCGTCCCCCCCGCCGGCGACCAGTTCCTGGTCGAGATCCCGCCCATCCGGCTGGTGCCGGCACGCTGAGCCTTACCAACAGTGTAAACTTCCGCTAGGTTGTGTGCGGCGTTGCACCTGCGCGTGGTTCGCAGGCGATCCACTTCCCGCTGCAATCGGAGCACTCAGGTGCAGAAGAATCTTCGCCCGGGGGAGTGGCCCTTCGCCCGTCATTTCAAGCTCGCGGTGGTTGCGGCCTACTCCACGGTTGCGCTGATCTTTGGTGGTTGGACGCTGGCCGACGCCGTGGCAGCGGCAGCCGAGCACACGACCACCAGGCCCGTGTCGCAGATCGCCTCCGCGGCAGCGCTGACCGGGGCGGCGCTGGGCTTTCTGCTCGCCGTTGCGGATGATTGGCGTGTGGGGATCCCGATTCATCGCAGCCGGAAGATATTCGCCTCCATGCTGCTCCTCGTGGCCGTCCCCACGATCCTGGTGCTGACCTGAATGGCCGTGATCGCGAACTCGCCCCGCAGAGGACTGGTGGAAAAAGCCCGAATACACCCCATCCCCGATACCCGCGGTGGCCGTGCCTATCGTGGGATGTTGATGGTGCTGGGGGTGTCATCGATCGTGGGGATGGCGGACCAGTTGCGCGCGCTCTTCTGGCGCGCGCTGGCGGGAGATTCGATCGGCGGACCCGCCGTGGCGCAGCGCCTGATCATGCTCGTGGGGTGGATGATCATGTGCTGGTGCGCCGTACGTGCGTACCGGAAGAATGCCCTTCCTCCCACGTGGGCCCTCGTCTCGCTCCCGCTCCTGGTGTGGGCGTACCTTCTCTGGCCGGGCGCGAGCACCTGACCGGAACGAGGTCCGGTGTGACGGATGTCGAGCACGATAAAAACCCCTCTCCGGCAACGCCGGAGAGGGGTTGGACATTCCAGGGCTTCGATTACTCAGCGAATCATGGTGCCGTCGATAAAGCCGTCAGTGACAAGCATCCTTCGATGAACCGTCAGGGTGTCGCGTACACGTGCTGGCTGAGCCACGCGGCCAGCCGCACGAACATCTCGCCGTCCTTGCGGATGAACTGCACCGTGGAGACATCCGCCTCCTCGGGCACGGCATCGGGCGCGGCGGCGCTGACGAAGACGGCGGGGGTGCGCGCGTAGCCATCCAGCGCACGCAGCTCGCGGCAGCTCTGCACGCCGTCGCGGCCGGGCATGTCCACGTCCAGCACGAAGGCATCCACCTGGCGTTCGCCCGCGGAAGCCCAGGTCAGCAGCGCGTCGCCCGATTCGAAGCGCAGCACGCGGAAGCCCTGGTGCTCGAGCCAGGCACCCACCAGCTCCGCGTGCATCTCGTCGTCGTCGGCGAGGGCAAGCGTGGGATAGTGCGTCATCGGAGAATAGGCATCGTAATACACGCTTCCTGTACGTGGCAAAGATCGGCCCATCCACCGCCGGAACCGTATCTGCTTACTCCGCAACAGGTTGTCGCTCTACGCGGACGGACAGCCCTCGTTCCGCCGTTCCGTCACGGGAACGGGCATTCCCGATCGGGAACACCATCCCCGTTCCCCGGGCGGAACGCGAGAAACTGCCAGGTGGGAGCCGCTCGTCCGCCAGCATCTGTCCTGAGCCGCTCGTCCGCCGGCATCTGTCCTGAGCGGCCGTCCGCCGGCATCCGTCCTGAGCGGCTCGTCCGCCGGCATCCGTCCTGAGCGGCCGTCCGCCGGCATCCGTCCTGAGCGGCTAAAGCCGCCGCTGGGACAGCGGTAAGCCCTGTCTCGCGCCGAGGCGCGGCACGAACAGGGCTTCAACAGCGTTACCGCGCTTCGGTGCACCGGGACGGCCCGTGCACGGGTTCCGCGCAGGCGGACTTCGTGTCGTCGTTGCGGCTCGGCGCGAAGCCCAATGCCCCCGTGCCGTCCGCACCCGATCCACCTCGCTCACCCCCGTTCCGGCGTGGCACTCACCCGTGACGGACAGTCCGCGCAGGCGGACTTCGTGTCGTCGTTGCGGCGAATTCATTCGCTCTGCCGGGCGTGTGGCCGAGGTCCCGCCGCTCCACCCTACCCCGCCCCACCCGCCCCGCCGTCGACCTCACCCCTCCGCGGCCACGGTCCGGAGCAGTCCCAGCACGCGGCCCAGCGCGTCCGCGCTCGGGGTCCCGCGCCGCAGCGCATCCTCCGCGTCCGCGGCGGCCTCGGAGAGCGCGTCGAAGCCGTAGCCCGCCGCGGCGCCGCGCAGCTTGTGCAGCTCGCGGGTCAGCGTCTCGCGGTCGGCGCCGTCCTCCGCCGCGCGCTCGATGTCACGCAGGCGGCCCACCAGCCCGGCGCGAAA
>DATING010001417.1:0-7022 GCA_035474555.1 Longimicrobium sp.
CTGTCCCCTGTCCCCTGTAACCTGTCCCCCGCAGTTCAGCCGTTCAGCCTCGCCGCGGCCCGCCAGTGGCCGCCTCGATGTCCACCACCTCCACCAGCCAGCGCCCGCCGGGGCCCTCCACCACGGTAAAGGGCACGTTGACGGTGCGGCGGCCCTGGCGCAGCTGCACGGTCACCAGGCGCGCCTCGGGGCGGCCGTTGACGGGCACCACGCCCGTCATGGCGAAGCTCTCGTGGCGCAGCACGGTCGCCAGCGCCTGCATGCGGCGGGCGACGCGCGCCGGGTCCTGATGCTCCGCCAGCGGCCCGCGCGCGGTGCCGAAGACGTAGCCCATCTCCGTGAAGCGCTGCTGCTGCGCCAGCCCGATGAACTGCTCCACGGCCGCCGCCGGCTGCGTCGCGCCCACCACGCCGCTGGGCGCGGGCGCGCCGCCCGTCCGGCCACCGCCTCCGCACGCCGCCGTTGCGAGGGTGAGCACGAGCGCGACCACGGGGAGATTCCTGCGATGCACGGGACCTCCGAAAGGTTTCTGATGGGGAGAGATTTGCCGATTCGGCGCCGGGCGCCGCTTCCGGTAGTGTAACGGCCCCGGACGTGGGGGGAAAGTGCATGGTGGCGATGCACGTCCCGCGCAAAACGCGAGTGCGCAAAGAGATCGGCGCATCAGGAGAGGGGTGGCCCGGTCGCGCATCCCGGGATCCCGGGCAGGGACCCGACGTCCTTTCCGCCGATCCGGAGTATCCGTATCCGCATGCTTCCGCTGGAAACGCTCCGCGATCCGCTGGCGTCAGGATGGGCCGGGCGAGAAGCCGTGCGGCCTCAGCGGTTGCGGAAACCCATGGAGATCGGCCGGTACTCCAGGGCGCCGTCTTCGCGCTCGCGCCATACGAAGGTGACGGACCACTCCGCGTAGATGTCCGCCTCCCACGACATCGCGACGGTCACCCGCTCGTCCCGCGCGTTGCAATCCACGTGGTTGAAGTACGCCTCGCCCTGCATCCAGTGCCGCTTGGCGTCCACGATGCGGGCCAGGTACTCCGCGGCCTTCCGCTTGATCCCGTCCAGCTCCTCCATCACCCGCATCGCCATCGCGTAGGATTCCGGGTGCGGCTTCCACGCGTCGTCGTCCTCGAACAGGACGTCGATGTCCGGGATCGTGAGCGTAAAGTCCGCACCGGCGGGATCCACGGACCACGGCCGTCCGTACGTCGGCCCATTCGTCTTGCGGAAGTCCTCGAGCGCGGGGATCTGCATCGTCGTGGAGCGACGGAGAGAGGAATGCCAGACGCAGGTGCGGCCGGAACGCCGCCCCGCCGATGAAACCCGTTGAAGTATACACCCTCTCCCACGCAGTTTGTGGGAGAGGGTGGACGAGCCTGAGCGAGGCCGGGTGAGGGCCGCCGGCCGCCGCGCGCCGCGATCCCGATTCGCGACGCGCCCGCCGTGCTGGCTGTCCCCTGTAACCCGTCCCCTGTAACCCGCAGTTCCGTCCCTTACGCCGCCGCGGCCGCCGTCCCCTGCCCCGCCGCCTCCGCCGCGCCGGACCGGAACACCAGCCCCACGGCGCCCGGCTCGTGGTCCACCACCACCGTGTCGCCGTCCACGAACTCGCCTTCGAGCACGTGTAGCGCCAGCGGGTTCTGCACCAGGCGCTGGATGGCGCGCTTGAGCGGGCGGGCGCCGTACGCGGGATCGTATCCCTCCTCCGCGATCAGCTCCTTGGCCGCGTCCGTCACCCGCAGCCCCAGCTTGCGGTCCGCCAGCAGCTTCTCCAGGCGCCGCAGCTGCAGGTCCACGATGGTCTTGAGCTCCGGCCGGCCCAGGGGACGGAAGACGATGGTGTCGTCCACCCGGTTCAGGAACTCCGGGCGGAAGTGCCGCCGCAGCTCCGCCAGCACGGCGTTCTCCACCAGCACCGCCGTGACCCGGTCCGCCAGCTCCGCCGAGCGCTCCAGGATCAGCGGGCTGCCGATGTTGCTGGTCATGATGATGACCGTGTTGCGGAAGTTCACCGCCCGCCCCTGGCTGTCCGTCACCCGCCCGTCGTCCAGGATCTGCAGCAGGATGTTGAACACGTCCGGGTGCGCCTTTTCGATCTCGTCGAACAGCACCACGCTGTACGGGCGCCGGCGTACGGCCTCCGTCAGCTGGCCGCCCTCCTCGTAGCCCACGTACCCCGGGGGCGCGCCGACGAGGCGGCTGACGGCGTGCTTCTCCATGTACTCCGACATGTCGATGCGCACCATGGCCTCCTCGTCGTCGAAGAGGAACTCCGCCAGCGCACGCGCCGTCTCCGTCTTCCCCACGCCCGTGGGGCCCAGGAAGATGAAGCTGCCGATGGGGCGGTTGGGGTCCTGCATCCCCGCGCGGCTGCGGCGCACGGCGTTGGCCACGGCCTCCGTGGCCTCCGGCTGGCCGATCACGCGCTCGTTGAGGTGCTGGTCCAGCTTGGCCAGGCGCGAGCGCTCGCTCTGCACCATGCGGCTCACGGGAATGCCCGTCCACCGCGCCACCACCTCCGCGATGTCGTCCACGTCCACCTCTTCCTTCAGAAAGCGGGACGTCTTCTGCAGCTCCGCCAGCCGCGCCTCGTCGCGCTCGATCTCCTTCTGCAGCTGGGGGATGGTGCCGTACTGCAGCTCGGCCGCCGTGTTCAGGTCGCCCGTGCGGCTGGCGCGGTCCAGCTCCACCTTGAGCTCGTCCAGGCGCTCCTACTTTTCGCGCATCACCTGGATGGCGGCCTTTTCCGCCTGCCACTGCGCCTTCATCCCCGACGAGCGCTCGCGCAGCCCCGCCAGCTCCTGCTCCAGCCGCTGCAGACGGTCGCGCGACTCCGCGTCGCTCTCGCGGCTCAGCGCCTGCCGCTCGATCTCCAGCTGCACGATGCGGCGCTCCACCTCGTCGATCTCCAGCGGCAGCGAATCGATTTCGATGCGCAGCCGGCTGGCGGCCTCGTCGATCAGGTCGATGGCCTTGTCCGGCAGAAAGCGGTCGCCGATGTAGCGGTTGCTGAGCGTCGCCGCCGCCACGATGGCCGGGTCCGTGATGCGCACGCCGTGGTGCACCTCGTAGCGCTCCTTCAGGCCGCGCAGGATGCCGATGGTGTCTTCAACGCTGGGCTCGCCCACGAACACGGGCTGAAAGCGCCGCTCCAGCGCCGCGTCCTTCTCGATGTACTGGCGATACTCGTCCAGCGTGGTGGCACCCACCAGCCGCAGGTCGCCGCGGGCCAGCGCCGGCTTGAGCATGTTGCCCGCGTCCGGCGATCCTTCCGTCTTGCCCGCGCCCACGATGGTGTGCAGCTCGTCCAGGAAGACGATGAACTTGCCGTTCGAGTCCGACAGCTCCTTGAGCACGGCCTTGAGGCGCTCCTCGAACTCGCCGCGGTACTTGGCGCCGGCCAGCATGGCGCTGATGTCCAGCGAGACGAGCGTCTTGTCGCGCAGCCCCTCGGGCACGTCGCCGTTGATGATGCGCTGCGCCAGCCCCTCGGCGATGGCCGTCTTGCCCACGCCCGGCTCGCCGATGAGTACGGGGTTGTTCTTGGTGCGGCGGCTGAGCACCTGCACCACGCGGCGGATCTCCTCGTCGCGGCCGATGACCGGGTCCAGCTTGCCGCGCCGCGCCCGTTCCGTCAGGTCGACGGAGAAGCGCTGCAGGGCCTGGTACTTCTCTTCCGGGTTCTGGTCCGTCACACGGTGCGAGCCGCGCACCTGCTCCAGCGCCTGGACGAGCGCGTCGCGGCCGGCGCCCTGCGCGCGCAGCAGGTCGCGCACGGCAAAGCCCTTGTCGGCCAGGGCCAGCAGCAGGTGCTCCGTGCTGATGTACTCGTCCTTCAGGTCGCGCGCTTCCTTCTCCGCGCGGTCCAGCACCTCGTTCAGCTCGCGCGAGAGCGTGGCCTGCGCACCGCCCGACTGCTTGGGCAGCCGCGCGCGCGCCGCCTCCACCTCCGTGCGCAGGCGGGTGACGTTCACGCCCACCTTCTGCAGGATGGGGACGACGATTCCCTCCTCCTGCTCCAGCAGGGCGCCGATGAGGTGCAGGTCCTCCACCGTGGGATTGCCCGCCCGCCGCGCCTCGTTCGCGGCGGACTGGATGGCCTCTGCCGATTTGACAGTAAGTCGATCGAAACTGATCATGGCGATTCTAAATTCAGGAATTTCAGTCAGTTACCCAATCACCAGCAGCGACGCCATCGATCCTCCTGATCCACCTCTCCGGTGGACTCTCCGATGCACCTCGCCGCGGCGTTGCTGCCCTCTCCAAAAACAACATCCGTGCCTTTCCCCGCCTGCCATCCCGTCAGGAAGGAATCCAGGCGCGGCGCAGACACGGAGAGGATTTGCATCGCGAACAAATCCGTCCTAAGATGTACTGCACAATAGCCCGTCTGACATCACGCGTTTCATGCGCCTTTCAGCATTTTCCAGGGACTGGGCGGATGTGCACACCGCCCACTCATGTCCCTGACGCGGCGCGATGGGGACGTGTGATGCCGGCGGCGGGGAGAGGATCCACCCGGACCGGGAGGACGGATGAACAGGATGATGACGGCCGCGCGACGGACCGCCTATGCGGCGGCGGTGATGGTCTCGCTGGGCTTCGGCGCGCGGGCGGCGCTCGCCTCGCCGCTGCCTATGCAGACGTGCACGGACCCGGCGAACTCCGTGGGCACCTGCGCGTCCACGAGCGACTGCCGCAAGATCTGCAACCGCCTGTCCAACGGGCTCATTCCCTTCTGCGACACGCGGACGTTCTGCTGCACCTGCCAGAAGTAGCCGACCTCGCGCCGGGCGAGATCCGGCGCATCCACGCACAGCACGGGAGTACGCCATGACCAAGATGATGAGAAACCTGCGGTCCACGGTGTTCGCCGGGGGCATCGGCGCGGCGCTCGTGTTCGGCGCCGCGTCGCTGCGGGCCGACGTGAGCCCCACCGCCGCCTGCTCGGAGCCGTTCGCCACCTCGTGCACCACGACCACGGCGTGCGCCAAGTACTGCAAAGGTGTCGAGGGCGCCGGCACGGGCCAGTGCAGCAGCGGCTGCTGCTACTGCATCTGGTTCTGAGGGACGTATCCATCACCCCCGTATTGTGAAGGAGGAGCCCATGCGTGCCATTCTTCGCGCCACCCGCGGGACCCTTGGCGCCGCTGCCGTGCTGGCGGCGCTCGGATTCGGGGCCACGACGGCGCTGGCCAACCCCGCGCCGCCCTGCCCGCGGCTCGCCATCGGCCGGTGCACCAACCTGGCGCAGTGCCAGGACCAGTGCGCGCAGGTGGGCGGCAACGTGGCCAACGCCCGCTGCGACACGGACGGCGGCTCCGGCTGCTGCTACTGCCCGCTGCTCTGAGCCCGCGGCGTCCGCGGTGAAGAACGAGAGGCCCCGCCGGCATCCGGCGGGGCCTCTCGCGTATGCCTCGGACTTCCCGGCGCTTGACGAACGTGGCGACGTGAATTACACTCCTTTTTGTCTACTTTGTCTCCTTGTAACACGAGCACTGTCCCGGGAGCTGCCCGTGCACCGAATCCGGTCATCGATCATCGCGGGGGTCATCGCAGGCGGGCTCAGCGCGTGCGAGCACGCCACGGGGCCGCAGCCGCGGGTACGCGTGGAACCGGCCGCGGCATCCGCGTCATCTCCCCGCTACAGCGCCGCAATCACGGAGATGGCGAAGATGTCGGGGTTGGATCCGGCTGACCTCGTGCTGCTCATGGAGATGGGAGGGGAGAGCGAAAAGGCATCCGCCAGCGGCACGCCCTCTCTTCCGGCCATTGGCCATCCCCTGGACGAGGTGGCGAAGGCGCAGATCCACGAGCTGTTCACGGCCGCCGGCCTCCGCGCGGAAGATTATCTGCCGCGCAAGCCGTAAACGCCGGCCCGGGTACAACACCGTACTTTCACCCATCTGCCCGGCGTGCGGGACGCGCCGGGCAACGCTGAATACCGCGTGGATACTGAATTATACGGTTTTTACGCATACACCTATTGCGCCACTAGGTGTGAGTAAATATCATTACCGAGAACACACATTCTCGGCCATACCTTTAAACCAGAACCCACCATGCGAAAGCTTACCGCCACCCTGTTGCTCGCGTTCGTGGCCGCCGTGCTGCCTTCTCTTCCCCGGCCGGCCAGCGCCCAGATCGTTACGTGCTACAAGAAGGTGTGCACCGAATACCCGGACGGATGGAAGTTCTGCGAGCTGACGCCGGTGGACTGCAGCCAGGTGAAGATGCAATGATGCACACGTCCCTGCGCGTCCGTCGCGCCATTCCGAGGGCCGCCCTGCTCCTGGCCGGGTGCGGTTTGATCGCGTGCAGCGAGATGCCGGGCACGGCCCCCGTCGCGCCCGCTCCTGCATCGGCGCCGTCCCTCGCCGACCTTTCCCCGGAGCAGCGGGCGCTGCTCGCCACCCCCGTCGCGCCGGAAGCGCTCGTGCAGCGCCCCGCGACGCAGCAGGAGATCGAGGCCTTCTTCGACCGGTTCCCGCCGGACCAGCTGGAGGCGCTGCTGACGGTCGCCAACCGGCGTGCGGCCGCCCGCGGCGAGGACACCATCCCGCACTGCCTGCCGAACTGCGGGACGGGCAAGGCGCCCGCGCAGTGAAGGCATCGCACGTTCCCGCGTGGACGGCCCGGCTCTTCGTCCCCGCGCTGCTGGCTGCTTCGACGGCTTGCACGTCCGGGGAAGCCCGCGACGCGGGGCCGGCGAGCGACCTGCCCGCCGCGTGGACCGTCGCCGAAAAGCCCACGCTGCGCATCGGGGCATCGGACGCGGACGCGCTGGGGTTCGTCACCAGCGCGGTCAGCCTGCCCAGCGGCGGCGTCGCCCTGGCCGACGCGGGCATGCACCGCATCGACGTGTTCGATGCGCAGGGCCGGCGGGTGCGCACGATGGGCCGTGAAGGGCGCGGGCCCGGCGAGTTCACCCATCCGGAATGGATCGGCCTGCGCGGAGACACGCTGCGGGTGTGGGACATGGTCCAGGCCCGGCTCACGCTGTTCGACACGGCCGGCCGGGT
>DATING010001418.1:0-1859 GCA_035474555.1 Longimicrobium sp.
GCCGAATACGCCGCCACCACCCGCGACGACGTGCCCCGCGCCGCCACGCGCCCTGCCCGCAGCGCGGCCAGAAACGACTCGCGGGTGGGCTCGAACGGCGGCACCTCCACGTACGCGGTGCCGATCTCGCCCGCGGTGTGCGCGTCGGAGCCGGCGCCCAGCGGCAGGTCGCGTGCCCGTGCCCACGCCTCGCCCGCCTCGTTCACGCCGGTGCCCCAGGTGCGCGCATTGTGCGCCTCCACCGCGTCCACCAGGTCGGCGATGGCGGCCAGGTGGTGCTCGCCGCCGCCGCGCCGCCGCACGTCGAACGGGTGCGGCACGTACACCACGCCGCCCTGCGCCCGGATGCGCTCGCACGTCTCGCGCAGGGGCGTGCCGCGGGGAATGCGCTCCGTGAGAAAGATGCCGATCAGGTCCGGCCCCTCGGCCGTGCGCACCTCCTCGCCCGCGATCACCCGGCCGGGGTGCCGCGCTTGCAGCCGCAGGGCCAGGTCCAGCTCGTCGTGGTCCGTGAGCACCACCCGGTCGATCCCCGCCGCGTCCATGGCGGGGAGGATGCCGTCGGGGTCGTTGAGCGAATCGTAGCTGGCGCGGGTGTGCACGTGCATGTCCACCCGCAGCATCCGCGCGTCAGCCACCGGCCTCCGCCCGCTTCACCAGCTCGCGCCACAGCTCGCGGGCCCGGTCCTCCAGGTCGCCGCGGGTGCCGCTGTTCTCGATCACGTAGTCCGCCCCGGCGCGCTTGAGCTCGCTGGGCATCTGCGCCGCGATCATCCGCAGCGCCTCGTCCGCGTCCATCCCGCGGTCGCCCACCAGCCGCGCCAGCCGCAGCTCCTGCGGCGCGTCCACCAGCACCACCACCTCGAACTCGTCCGCCATCCCCACCTCGAACAGGAGGGGGATGTCGGCCACCACCAGCCGGTCGCCGCGGGACTCGGCCGCGCGGTAGTGCTCGTCGCGCAGGGCGGCCACGGCGGGGTGCACGATGCCTTCCAGCCGCGCCCGGGCGTCCGGGTCGGCAAAGACGATCTGGCGCAGGGCCGCGCGGTCCAGCCCGCCGCCCTCCTCCAGCACCCACGGCCCCCACTCCGCCGCGATGGCGGCGTGCGCGGGCGTCCCCGGCTCCACGACCTGGCGCGACAGCTCGTCCGCGTCCACCACGGTGGCCCCCAGCGAGCGCCACACGTCGGCCACGGACGACTTGCCGGCGGCGATGTTTCCCGTAAGCCCTACCTTGAGCATGATCAATCCGTATCGGATGTGTGGGTGCGTCTATCTGCGGCGGCGCGGGTCCTTTTCCGCCTCGGGCGCCACGGCGGGCGTGGAGTGGATGTCGTCTTCCGAGTTGGCCAGCCGGTCCGGCCCCGCCGAGCTCACGCGGAACGAGCGCCGGTCGCGGAACAGGAAGTACGGCTCGCCCCAGGGATCCAGGGCCGCGTCGGCGCCCTCGCGCTCGGTCAGGAACGCCTGGAACTCGCGCGGGCGCGGGAACTTGGTGCCCTCGGCCCGGGCGCGCACCAGCTCGCGGGAGATGGCGTTCACCCGGTTCTTGGCCTGCCACTCGTAGATGGGGTTCAGCGCGAACTCCACGTGCGGCATCGCCCGCTCGCGAAGGGGCCGCACGAACACCACCGCCGCAATCAGAAAAACCAGGATCCACACGAGACGCATCTGGGCTCCCTCCGACTCGTCCTCACCGCGGCGCGGTAGTTCCGCGGCCGCGTCCCACGTTCTCAGCCAATGCGGGCGAACCGCGCCGCGCCGCCGTCGTCCCGCACCGCCGCGCGCCCGGCGGCCGCCAGCCGGTCCAGGTGCGCCAGCGTCTCGCGCAAGGCCAGCATTCGCGTGGAGGCGCCCAT
>DATING010001419.1:0-4843 GCA_035474555.1 Longimicrobium sp.
TCATGGCATCCTCTGGAGTCTCAGGTGATGATTGCGGGAGGATGCGCATCCTGCACGTTTCGCGCTACAAATCCCGCATTCTACGGATCGGTGCGATGGTGGATCGCCGAGGGTGCCCGGGATGACGACCCGGATGCCGCATGATCGAGGTAGAGCGATGATTCGATACGTGGAACGCGCCGTGGTGATGGCGCTGGCGATCAGCACGATCGGTGTGACGGCGCCCGCGGCCGCGCAATCGGTATCCGCCATGTCCGCAGTGCTCGCCGAGGCGCCGGATACGCTGCTCGCGCCGTCGCGGATCGCCGCGCTCCCGGCCGCCGAGCGCCAGGCCTGGGTGCGCTACGTCGAGACTTCGCGGCGCCAGGCGGAGATGGATCGCGCATCGATTCAGCGCAACACGGACGGCGGCGATCTCCCGGGCATCGTCGGCGACAGCGCGGCGATCGAGCGGCTGCGGGGTGGGCTGCACACGGTGGATGCGGACGCGCGGCGGACCGGGTTGCGTGCGCTGGATCGCATCCTCCAGGCGCAGTTCCCCAACGGCTGCTGGCCGGGCACCTGGCCGCTGCGGGGCGGGGAGGACGACGCGGCGCGCTTCTCGGGCGGGACGGTGACGGGCATCCTGCGATTGCTGCGGGACGTGGCGGGCGGCGAGGCGGCGTGGATGCCGGCGCATCAACGGCAACGCGCGGGGATGGCGCTGGAGCGTGGCATCGGGTGCATCCTGGACGCGCAGGTGGTGGTGGACGGGCGACGCACGGGATGGGGCGCGCGCCACGATCCGCTCACCCTCGCGCCCATCGGCGGCGCGTCGGAACCGGCGGGGCTCAGCGCGGCGGCGGGGCCGGCGATCGCGCGGTTGCTGATGGAGGTGGATTCGTCCGATCCGCGCGTGGCGGTAGCGATCCGCGGCGCGGCGGCGTGGATGCGCGAGAGCATGCTCTGGGGCATCGCGCAGGAGGCGGGCGCGCCGCTCCGTGCCGCGCTGGATGCCGGGCCGGCGTGGGCGCGGGTCTACGAGATCGGCAGCAACCGCGCGCTTTGGGCCAGGGATGGTCTTGCGCGTTACGACTGGCGCCAGCTGCCGGACGACGCCGCGCGCGCACCGCGGCTCACCGTCGCGCCGGCGGAAGCCCTCGCGCGCTACGAGGCGTGGACGCACGCGCACGCGGCGCCGCTCCCCGCGCGCACGGGCCGCGTCGGCGCGGTGGTGGACGCGCGACACGGCGGGGCGGACGGCGCGCCGGTCGCGGGGCTGCCGACGTATCGCACGCTCGGCGCGGCGCTGGCGGCGGCTCCGGCGGCCGGGCGGGAGGCGTTCGTCATTCACCTCCGCGACGGGCGCTACCGCGAGAAGCTGAGCGTCACCACGCCCAACGTGCACCTGGTCGGGGAAAGCCGGGATGGGACCGTGCTGACGTTCGACGTGGCGGCGGGGCACGCGAGCCCGGGCGGATGGCCGTACGGAACGCGCGGAAGCTGGACGCTGCGCATTGCCGCGCCGGGGTTCCGCATGGAGCGGATGACGGTGGAGAACGCGTGGGACTATCCCGCCAACGACCGGCTGCCGGACACGGATTCCGGCAAGCTGCGCGGCTCGCAGGCGGTCGCCGTGATGCTGGACGAGGGGAGCGACCGGGCCGTGTTCCGCGACTGCGTGATCAGCGGCAACCAGGACACGCTCTTTCCCAACGCGGGGCGCGCGTACTTCGCCGGGTGCACCATCCGCGGCACCGTGGACTTCATCTTCGGCTGGGGGCGCGCGGTGTTCCAGGACTGCGACATCGTCTCGCGCGACCGCGGCAGCGCCACGGACAACGGCTACATCACGGCGCCCAGCACGCACGTCCGGCAGCCGTACGGATTCGTCTTCTACGACAGCTGGCTGCGCAAGGAATCGCCGTCCATGGCGCCGAACTCCGTCACGCTGGGGCGGCCGTGGCACACGTCGGGGAGCCGGGACGCAATCGGCAGCGCCGTGTTCATCCGCACCTGGATGGACGACCACGTCGGCGCAAAGGGGTGGGACGTGATGACGAGCACGGACGCCGCCAGCCGCCGCGTGGAGCACCGGCCGGAGGACGCGCGCTTCTACGAGCACGCATCCACCGGTCCCGGCGCTGTCCTTAGCCCGTCGCGCCGCGTGCTCACGGCGGAGCAGGCGGCCGCGTACGACATCGTCCGCGTGCTGGATGGCTGGGATCCGCGTTCGTGAAAGGCCGTTAAACCGCATTTCTCACGCAGAGGAAACGGAGGAAACGGAGTACGGCCGTGTCTTTTCTCTGTTGCCTCCGTTCCCTCCGCGTGAGGCCCTTCTTTGGATGATGATGAGCGATGATTGCTAGCTCCACACGCGCCGCCCTGCTCGCGCTGGCGATGGGCCTGATGGGCGGCGCGGTATCGTGCGCGGCGGCACAGCCCGGATCCGCCGCGCCGGCTGCCTCCGCCGCGTCTGCCGCAGCGCCGGTGCCGGATACGCTGCTGGCGATGTCGCGGATCCTGGCGTTGCCGGCGGCGGAGCGCGACGCGTGGCGGAACTACGTGGAGACGTCGCGGCGCCGCGCGGCCCAGGACCGCGCGGCAATCGATGCCGAGTTGCGCGGGGCGGGGAAGGCGACGTGGACGCCCGCCCCCGCCGGCCGCGGCTTCGAGGTCACGGACGCGATGACGGACGCCTGGTTCGCCGGCGACTCGGCGCGGCACTTGGCGGACGTGCTCGTGAGCTACCAGACGCCGTCGGGGGGATGGAGCAAGCGCATCGACTTCACGCGCCCGCGGCAGCCCGGCGAGAGCTTTGCCAGCGAGCGGAGCTGGATGTGGATCGGCACGCTGGACAACGGCGCCACCACGGAGCAGCTGCGCTTCCTGGCCGGCGCCCTGCGCGCGCACGGCGATCCCGCGCATCGCGCGTCGTTCCTGCGCGGCATCGAGTACCTGCTGGACGCGCAGCAGCCCACGGGTTGCTGGCCGCAGGTGTATCCGCTCGCGGGCGGCTACCACGACGCCGCCACGTGGAACGACGACGCCGGCATCAACGCGTTGCGGGTGGTGCGCTCCGCCGCGGCCGGCGAGTACCCGTGGGTGCCGGAGGAGATGCGTGCGCGCGCCGCGGCGGCCGTGGAGCGCGGCGTCGGCTGCATCCTGGCCACGCAGATCCGCGTGGACGGGCGGCGGACGGCGTGGGGCGCGCAGCACGATCCCATCGGCTTCGCGCCCGTGAAGGCCCGCGCGTACGAGCACGCGTCGCTCAGCGGGCGGGAAAGCGCGGAGATCCTGGATTTTTTGATACGGATCGAGAACCCGTCGCCCGCCGTGGTGCAGGCGGTGCACGCGGCGGCGGCGTGGTTCCGCGCGGCGGCCATCACCGGCCAGCGCTACCTGCCCCGCGGCGAGGTGACGATGGATTCCACCGCGGGGCCGCTGTGGGCGCGGTTCCACGAGATTGGCACCAACCGCCCCATCTTCAGCGACCGCGACGGCGTGATCCGCTACGCCCTCTCGGAGATCGGGGAGGAGCGCCGCGGCGGCTACCTGTGGTACACCGACGAGCCCGCCTCCACCCTGCGCCGCTACGAGCGGTGGGCGCGGCGGCAGGGAATGCCGTAACGGGATCGGCGGATGGGATGCGAAGAGGGGGAGCCGCGGATCGGTTCCCCCTCGTGTGCTTTTCGGCCTTTGCTGCCGCGACTAGTCGATCTGGTCAAACTCGATCCCGAGGTGATCCAGAATCCCGCATTCCACCTCGTGCCGGGCATCATCTACGTCCAGCCTGCCGATCCGCTCCAGGAGCCGGTTCTTGGAAACGCTGCGAATCTGATGAGGAAGGGCGAGGGAGGTGAACCCGTTTGGGATCGTCCCTGCCGGCAGTTCCACTTCATAGAACCGCGCTGATCGCCCCTTGCCCTCGAGCTTCGTGAGCGGGATTACCGTGACGGTGCCGAAGTTCGCATTGGCGTCGTCATTGGACAGAACGAGAACAGGCCGTCTTTCGCCGGCCTGCTCCGTTCCCACATGCGGTTCAAGATCCGCCCAGTACAGCTCCCAACGAAAAACCTTTCCACGATAGGCCATTGCCCCCCGTCAGTCCTCGTCCAGTCCGTCGCCAACGGTAACGTCGAAGGCACGGTCAATCTTGGCCATCTCTGCTTGGTATGCAGGGTCCGCCCCCGCTTCGGCGTAGGCTTGGCGTAAGCGCTCCTTGCGTTCCGCCGGCATCTCACGGCGCACAAGGCGCTTCGCTAGTGCTCCAACTGCCAATGCGGCGCCGGCGCCGGCAGCTGCCCGCTTGATATCGCTCATGGCCGACCCCGCGAATTCGAGAGTGGTGAACGCGCCGCCTGATGTCCAGTTTGTACAAAAAACGGCGGACTGTCAAGGGGGGCAGGAGGCGCGGACGAGCTCTCTCCGCGCCTCCGCATCCCCGTGGGGCATCGTTTCTCGTCGCGACTACAGGTTGTTGCACGCGGCCTGGCTGGACGTCTCGTCGGCGGTGCCGTGCAGGCTGGGGGTGCCGCGCTCCACGCTCGCGGTGTAGCTGCCGCCGGGCGTGCCGGGGGTGCGGAAGGTGATGCGCCCGTTGCTGTCTGACCGGTACCAGGGAATGGAACGCGCCGTGAGCAGCGTCTTGGTCTGCGTGTGCACGTGGTGGTATCCGTTGGTCGCGCTCACGCCAAAGGTGATCCAGTCCGGCGTCGTCAGGTCCAGGAACCGGCTGTTGACGCCGTTGCACGAGCCGTGGTGGTTGCCCTTGACCACGTTCACGTTCATCCCTGGCGACACGTCGTATCCGGCCGCATCGAAGTACGCCAGCGCGCCGTGCTCCGCATCCCCCGACAGCCAC
>DATING010001420.1:0-2574 GCA_035474555.1 Longimicrobium sp.
CGCACCGTGCTGCGCACCACGCCGGACGGCGGGCGGATGCCGGGGTCGCGCCGCTCCTCGCGCACGCCGCTGGAGGGGAGCGAGGCCAGGTACGTCTCCGCCAGCGGCCGCAGCGAATCCGGGTCGAAGCGCCCCACGAAGTAGAAGGTAAAGTCGCCCGCGTCCGCGAAACGCTGGCGGTAGATGGCCAGCGAGCGGTCGATGTCCAGCGAATCGAACGTGGCCGCCGTGAAGGGGCGCGTCCGCACGTGGCGCTGCGACAGGATGGCGTTCAGCGTGTCGTTGAAGGCCGATTCCGGGGTGACGCCGCGGTTGCGCAGCGCCTCGCGGCCACGCTGCAGGTAGCCCGTCCACGCGGCCGTGTCGCGACGCGGCTGGGTGAAGTACAGGTGCACCAGCTGAAAGAGCGTCTCCACGTCGCGCGGCGCGGCGAACCCGTTCATCCCCTCCGCGTAGTCGCCCAAGTTGGCGCCCACGGAGGCGGCCTTGCCCGTGAGCCGCTTCTGCAGGTCCGTCAGCGACAATTCGCCCACGCCGGCCAGCTGCACCGCCGCCGTGGCCGTCTGCCCGTAGCGGTAGGCGCTGTCCGGCAGCAGCGACAGCCCGCCGGGGCTCGTGGCGGAGAACAGGATCTCGTCGTCCTTGAAGTCCGTGGGCTTGAGGACCACGCGGGCGCCGTTGGAGAGCGTCCAGCGGATCACCCCCACCTCCGCGACGGAATCGACGGACACGATGCGCCCCGGCGCCGGCGTCCGGGCCAGCAGCGGCGCATCGGACAGCGTCTCCGTGTACGCCGCGACGTCCGCGCGCGCGGCGGAATCGGCCACGAACGCCAGGCGCGCCTCCGTGGTGCGCGCCAGCCCCTCGCGCGCCGGCCCCGTGACCAGCACCACGCGGTCGCGGTGCGCGGCAAAGCGGCGGGCGGCCTCGTTCACCTCGTCCAGCGTGATGGCGGGGACGAGGGTGGTCTGGATGGCGTAGTCGTCCTCCACCGTACGCAGCGTGCCCCCGCGCAGGAAGTTGTCCGCGTACTGCCCCGCGAACTGGCCGGAGGTGGTGCGGGCGCGCTCGGCGTAGATCTGCTGCCACAGGCGCATGAGCTCCGCCTTTTCGCGCTCCAGCTCCGGCGCCGTGAACCCGTGCCGCGCCGCGCGCTCCACCTCCGAGACGAGCGCCGCCAGCCCGCGCTCCGCGCCGCCCTCGGCCACGGTGGCGTTCAGGACGAACGTCTCCAGGGGGCGCAGCGAGGCGCCCTGGTACGAGCCCACGTCCAGGAACGGCGCGTCGGGCCGCAGGGAGATCTCGTTTAGCCGGTCGCCCAGCAGCCCGGCGTACATCCCTTCCACGATCCCGCGCCGCATGTCCGCCAGGGCGGTGTCGGGGCGGTCAGGGATCATCCAGTTGATGCTCACTTGCCCGCGCGGCACCTCCGCGTCCGTCGTGACCATGTAGCGCACGCTGTCGGGGAACGGCAGCGTGGCCTCCGGACGCACGGTGGACGCGGCGTACGCCGGCACGGTGCCGAACTCCTCGCGGATCTTCGCCTCCACCGCGCGCGGGTCGAAGTCGCCCACGGCCACGACCGCCATCAGGTCGGGCCGGTACCACCGCTCGTAGAAGCGGCGCAGCGTGGCCGGGCGGAACGTCCGCAGCGTGGCCGTGTCGCCGATGGGCAGGCGCTCGGCGTAGCGCGACCCGGCGAACAGGAAGGGGAACTGCCGGTCGCTGATGCGTCCGCCCGCGCCGCGGGTGAGCCGCCACTCCTCCACCACCACGCCGCGCTCCGCCTCGATCGCGGCGGAATCCAGGGAGATGTCCGTGGACCAGTCGCGCAGGATCTGCAGCCCCGTATCCACCACGCCCGCGCTGTCGGTGGGCAGCTGCAGCATGTACACGGTCTCGTCGAAGCTCGTGTACGCGTTGATGTCCGGGCCGAAACGCATCCCCACGCGCTCCAAGTAGTCCACGATCTCGTGCTCCTGGAAGCGGCGCGTGCCGTTGAACGCCATGTGCTCCAGGAAGTGCGCCAGCCCGCGCTGGTCCGGCTCCTCCAGCACGGAGCCGGCGTTCACCACCAGGCGCAGCTCGGCGCGGGCGCGCGGCTCGGCGTTGCGGCGCACGTAGTACCGCAGCCCGTTCCCCAGGACGCCCGTGATGACCGTCGTGTCGCCCGTGATGGCGACGGCAGGCTGCACCGTGGCCGCCGCCGCTCCGGGCGATCGGGCGGACGGTGCGGGCGCGACGTCCCCGGCGGGATCGGCGGATGCGCACGCGGCCAGGCAGGCGACGAGCGGCAGGACGCGGAAGATACGCATGGACAACGAGATCCGTGGGATCAGGAGTATTCGGTTTCTGCGGATGAACCGGCCGCGAACGTGGTACGATGCAGGGCGGTGCGGGTTCCGTTCCAGGGCTTGCAGTCACGAATCGCCCAAAGAACTGGTTCGCCAGGATCGGTGTAGATGATATCCGACCCGAGAACGACCGAGCCTCCTCACCCAAAGGGAAAAGGACCAGAGAACGACGGTTCATAGGATTGCCCCGGCCGCAAGGACACCGGGTTAGTGGGGATCA
>DATING010001421.1:0-7433 GCA_035474555.1 Longimicrobium sp.
CGATTCCGTCACTCGCAGACGGAGAAGGGAGAAATCCGGGTCAGCGGCCCGAGCCGCCGGCGGGGGGCATGGGGTCGCTGCGGTCCGTCATGTTCTCCGAACCGCCGGAGCGGCTGCCGTGCATCATCCCCTCGCGGCCCGTCTGGCCTTCGAACGCCTCGCGCTGGGTGATCTGGCCGCCGTCCGGTCGCTCGCGCTCGGTGATGGGGCCGCCGCGCAGTCCATCGTCGCCCTGCGTGCCCTCGCGCTCTACCCCGCCGCTCCCCTGCATCCCTTCGCGCTCCACAGGCGCATCGTCCAGGTCCTGCTCTACGATGCCCGGGTTCACGTCGCTCTGGCTCTCGCGGTCCTGCATGCCTCGCCTCCCTCTGCGGTGATTCCGATTTCGGACCGTACCCCCGTCGCAATCCGCAGGCCCGGGGCGAGGGGAGCGAGGACGCCAACGAGTGTCGGGCGAGTGTCCGGCAGGCCGGTATCCATGCGTGTGGCGTAGCCCCAGGCGCCCCCACCCGGGCTCGTAACCCTCGCCCACCCTCCCCCAAAAAACCCTGGGGGAGGGTTGCACGGCGAGGTGACCTGAGCGGCGGGGCACCCTCCCGTCTTGAGTGAATGGATTCGCCGCTGGAAGCCGCGAAGTCCGCCTTCGCGGACTGCACGTTCGCGCACCGCCTGCCGTTGCCTACTTTGTCCACCTAGATGTATCTTGATGAGTGGATTCGACCCATTCCGGAGGTGAGCGATGGAAACAGCGCTGGATCTTCCCACCCCGCGCGTGCTGCGCACCGAGGACGAGTTCAAGGCCGCAGTCGCGGAGATCGACCACCTGCTGGATGCGGATCCGCAGCCGGGCCGCACGGCTCTCAAGCGCCTGGAACTGCTCTCGCTGCTGGTGGAAGACTACGAGCGGCGGCACTACCCGATCGACGACAGCAACCTGACGCCGCAGGACGTAGTGGATTTCATGCTGGATCAGCGGGGGATGACGCGCGCGGACCTCGCACCCATCATGGGCGGCCGCAGCCGCGTGTCGGACTTCTTCAACGGCCGCCGCACGCTGTCCAAGGGGGAGATCGAGGCACTCCGGGCGCATCTCGGCATCCCTGCCGATCTGCTTATCCAGACATGACATCCGGCGCGCGACGGCACTCTCCCGTGCAGTCCGCGCAGGCGGACTTCGTGCCGTCGCAGCCGCGGTTTCAACCGCCTGGACGGAGGACCGCCACGCCGCGGTTTCTCCCCTGGACGGAGCCCCCCACCGCAGGGCCCGCGTGCGAACGCCCCGCCTGCTGCGCCTTCCGGGCATTGCACGCAGTTGCAGGCCGTCCCCCGTAACCTGTCCCCTGTAACCCGCAGTTCCCCACGCCCCAACCCCTTGCCGCTCCTCGCTTTCTCCCGCGCAACGGTGGCACGCGGGGCGAAAACGGTGTATCCTGTAGCGCGAATCGACGGAATCCAACTCCGCACGACCGGAGGCTACACCCTTTGGCAACTCCCTCCATGCGGTTTGACCGCGACCTGTGGCGCGAGCGCACACGCGGCGGCTGGACCCGCCTGCGCGGCGCCTGGCGCAACCGGCAGGAGCGCAAGATCGTCATCGGGCTGGCGGCGCTGGCACTCACCTCGTGCGGCACCGGCGGCGTGGTGGCCGCGTGGACGCGCGCCTGCGCCGGCACCTGCCCCACGGCCGAGACCATCGAGAACTTCGCCCCGCGCCAGGCCAGCCTGGTGCTGGACGCCCGCGGCGGCGTGCTGGGCCAGTTCTACCGCGAGCGCCGCACCCTCATCGACATCGACTCGCTCCCCAAGCACGTGCCCATGGCCTTCGTGGCCATCGAGGACCGCCGCTTCTTCGAGCACCAGGGCGTGGACCCCATCCGCATCATGGCGGCCGTCCGCGACAACATCATCCGCGGCTGGGGCGGCCCGGGCGGCAGCACCATCAGCATGCAGCTGGCCCGCAACCTGTTCCCCCAGCAGCTCCCCGCCAGCGAGACCAGCGTGCGCCGCAAGGTGGCCGAGATCAAGCTGGCCATGGAGATGGAGCGCAAGTTCGAGAAGCGGCACATCCTGGAGCTGTACCTCAACCACATCTACCTGGGTGCCGGCGCGTACGGCGTGGAGGCCGCCGCCCGCACCTACTACGGCAAGCAGGCGCGCAACCTGACGTACCTGGAGGCCGCCACGCTCGCCGGCCTGCCCCAGGCGCCGTCGGGGTACAACCCCCGCCAGCACCCCGCCCGGGCCGAGAAGCGGCGCAACGTGGTGCTGCAGGCCATGGCCGACCACGGCGTCATCACCCAGGCGCAGGCGGACGAGGGCAAGCGCACCCCCCTGGCCCTGTCGCCCCCGGGCGGCGCCATGGCCGCGCCCTACTTCGTGGAGTCCGTGCGCCGCGAGCTGGAGGCGCGCTTTGGCGAGCTGCTGTACACGGGCGGGCTGCGCATCCACACGGCCATCGACCCCGTGCTGCAGCGCACGGCCGAGCAGGCGCTCGAAGACCAGCTGCGGTCCATCGAGGGCGGGACGTACGGCGGCTTCCGGGGCCCCAGCCGCGAGCGCTTCACGGCCGGCCTGGCGCCGGGGCAGGCCGTGACCCACACGCCGTACCTGCAGGGGATCGCCGTCGTCCTGGATCCGGCCACGGGGCTCGTGCGCGCCATGGTGGGCGGGCGCGACTTCCAGCAGTCGCAGTTCAACCGCGCCACGCAGGCCCTGCGGCAGCCCGGCTCGGCGTTCAAGCCGTTCGTCTTCGCGGCGTCGCTGGAGCACGGCAAGTCGCCCAACCAGGGGATCAGCGACGGGCCCCTCTCCATCTCTGTGGGGAGCGAGGTGTGGTCGCCCAAGAACTACGACGGCAACTACGGGGGATGGACCACGCTGCGCAGCGCCCTGCGCAACTCGCGCAACCTGGCCACCATCCGCCTGGGCCGGCAGACGGGGATCGACAACGTGCGGGCCCTGGCCAAGCGCGCCGGGCTGGACACCCGCATCCCCGGCTACCCGTCCGTGTACATCGGCGCGGCGGGCGTGTACCCGCTGGACATGCTGGCCGCGTACGCGTCGTTCGGCAACGGGGGATGGAAGGTGGAGCCGCGCTACGTGTCGCGCGTGGAGAACCACCGCGGCGAGGTGCTGTGGCAGCCCGCGCCGCCGCCCGTGCGGGCCATGGAGCCGGGGATCGCGTGGATCATGACGGACATGATGCGCGAGGTGGTGGACCGGGGCACGGGGTACGCCGCGCGCGACCCGGGCGTGGGCAACCTGTCGTACGACATCCCCGCGGCGGGAAAGACGGGGACCACCAACGACAACACGGACGTGTGGTTCGTGGGCTACACGCCGGACCTGCTGGCGGGGGTGTGGCTGGGATTCGATACGCCGCGCCCCATCATGAGCGGGGCCACGGGGGGCACGCTGGCGGTGCCGGTGTGGGCCCGCATCATGCGTAGGGCATACCTTGGACGCAAGCCGCCGGAGGCATGGCGGCGCCCCGCGGACGTGGTCACGCGGCGGGTGAGCGGGGGCACCGTGCTGGCGGAGGAGTGCGGCGGCGGAAGCCCGGACCTGTTCGCGGCCCGCCACGTCCCCGAGCCCGCCTGCCCGCGGTACGAGCCCCCGGCCACGCAGTACGTGGACCCCACGCCCGAGCTTCCCGGCCGGCCGGTGTTTCCCGGCCAGCCGCGGGTGCCGCGCCCCGAGGACTTCGTCACGCCGGGGGAGGGCCGCGAGCGGTAAACGAGATCCCCACCAGGAGCATGCCCGAACGACGAAACACGGTCCGACGCAAGCTGGCAATCGGCCTGGGCGTGCTCCTGGTGCTGGGCCTTTCCGCCTTTGGGTGGCTGTGGTTCGGACCCTGCGGCCTGGGCGGATGCGCGCCCGTGAGCGAGCTGGAGCAGTTCCAGGCCGAGGGCTCGCAGCTCTTCGACCGCACGGGCGCCCCCATGGGCACACTGGCCACCGTCAACCGGCGCGTGGTCCCCCTCGATTCTCTCCCCGAATTTCTCCCCCAGGCCGTGCTGGCCGTGGAGGACCGCCGCTTCTACGAGCACGGCGGGGTCGACTGGAAGCGCTTCATGGGCGCCCTGCTGCGCAACGTGCGCGCGGGCGGCGTTGAAGAGGGCGGCAGCACCATCACCATGCAGCTGGCCCGCAACCTGTTCCCCGAAAAGCTGGACTACCGCGACCGCTCCATCCGCCGCAAGGTGCTGGAGGTGCGCGTGGCCCGGCAGATCGAGCGCGCGTTCGACAAGCGCAAGATCCTGGAGCTGTACCTCAACCACATCTACCTGGGCCAGGGCGCGTACGGCGTGGACGCCGCCTCGCAGGCCTACTTCGGCAAGCCGGCCAGCGAGCTCACGCTGGGCGAGGCCGCGCTCATCGGCGGGCTGCCGCAGTCGCCGTCGCGGCTGAACCCGCGCGACAACAAGGACGGCGCCCGCACCCGGCGCGACCTGGTGCTGCGCGAGATGACCAAGGCGGGCTTCGTCACGCAGGAGCAGGCGCTGGACGCGGCGGAGCAGCCCGTGCGCCTGTCGCGCCGCAAGCCGCGCGAGGGACGGGGCTCGTACTTCCAGGAGCGCGTGCGCCGCGAGCTGGAGGAGCGCGTGGGCCCCGACCTGTACACGGCCGGGCTGCGCGTGTACACGACCATGGATCCCGTGGCCCAGCGCGCCGCGGAAGAAGAGGTCGCGCGGCAGGCGGACCGCATCGAGGCCGGGCAGTTCGGCGCCTTTCGCCACCCCACCTACCCCGAGGCCAAGGGGGAGACGGAAGAGGGGCAGACGACGTACCTGCAGGGCGCCGCGGTGGTGATGGATGTGCGCTCCGGCGCCGTGCGGGCGCTGGTGGGCGGGCGCGACTACGACGACAGCAACTTTGACCGGGTGTGGCAGGGGATGCGCCAGCCCGGCTCGGCGTTCAAGCCGTTCGTCTACCTGACGGCCCTGGAGCGCAGCATCCCCCCCACGCGGCGCATCGACGACTCGCCCGTGGAGATCCGGCTGGCGCGCAACCAGACGTGGTCGCCCCGCAACTATACTGGGCGCTACGACGGTCCCATCACCATGCGCGAGGCGCTCACGCGCTCCAAGAACACGGTGACGGTCAAGCTGTCGCAGGAGCTGGGGATGAGCAGCGTCATCCAGACGGCGCGGCAGATGGGGATCACCACCCCCATCCCCAACGTGCCGGCCACGGCGCTGGGCTCGGCCGAGGTGCGCCCCATCGACCTGGTGCGGGCGTACGCCGCCTTTGCCAACGGGGGAATGCTGCCGGAGCCGCACGTCATCGAGCGCATCGAGGACCGATCGGGGACGGTGGTCTACCAGGTGGAGCCGCAGCGCGACCGGGTCATCGACCCAGCCGCGGCCTTCGTGCTCACGACCATGCTGCGCGACGTGGTGGACCGGGGCACGGGCACGCCGGTACGCGCCGCCGGCTACCGCGGCCCCGCGGCCGGCAAGACGGGGACGACCAACGGGGCCACGGACATCTGGTTCGTGGGGTACACGCCGGAGCTGGTGGGCGCCGTGTGGTTTGGGCTGGACCGGCCGCAGACCATCGTGCGCGAGGCGTCGGGCGGCACCATCGCGGCGCCCGTGTGGGGGCGGATGATGAGCCGCATCTCCCGCGGCGGCGGCGACTTCGCCACGCCGCGCGGGGTGGTGACGGAGACGGTGGACCGGGTGACGGGGTTCGTGGTGGACCCCGCCTGCCCGCCGCAGGGCGAGACGTACACGGAGTACTTCGTCCACGTGCGCCCGCCGCGGCCGTACTGCCAGACGGGTACGCCGTATCCCGCGATGGCGTTCGACACGCTGTTCGCGGACGAGGAGATGGGCGCGTACTCGCTGGACTACGAGGACTACGATCCCGACACGGTGGGCGTGGGCGACCTCAAGGACCGGGGGATCGACTGGCCGGAGCTGGAGGAGCGCCGCCGCGCCGGCGAGCAGCCCGCGCGCCCGCTCCCCGGGACGGTGACCACGCAGCCCTCCGTGGGAGGGCGGCCGTCCACGCCGCTCCCCGGCAACGTGAAGACGCAGCCGACCATCGGCACCCAGCCGTCGCGGCCGGCCCCGTCTACAACGCCGCCGTCCACGCGCCCGCGTCCGGAGCCCCCGCCTCCGCCGCCGCCCGCGGAGGAGCCGGAGCCCGCGGAGCCCGCGCCGCCGGTGCTGGGCGAGCCCGCGCAGCCCACACCCGTGCCTCCCGACAGCGCCCGCGCGAACGGCTGACCTCACGCGGAGGAACGGCAACAGATCAATCTCACCCAGAGGGAACAGAGGGAACAGAGGGAACAGAGGAGTGAACTTCGGTCTGTTCCTCTGGTACCTCTGTTCCCTCTGGGTGAGAAACCTTTCGGACGCCGGCTCCGCACGCCTTCGCGCCTCCGCGTGAGACCCTCCCGTTCGCATTCGTGAAACTCCGCGCGGGTTGCGGGGTTGTAGACGAGCCGCCGCGCCCCGTGGGAGCGGGGCCGGCCCGAGCAGTGCCGTCGGGATCCACAAAGAGGAGCTTTCCGTTGGTGGCAACCATCCGGCGGGCGTGGGCGCTCGCCGCCTTCGTCGCGCTCACTCCCCTGGCCGCGGCCGCGCAGGTTCGGCCCATGGCCACCGAGGTGCCCGCCATGCGCAAGCTGGCGCCGGCCCCCGGTGCCCGCGAGTCGGTGATCAACTGGTACGGGGAGCTGCAGAGCATCAGCGCGCACATGCAGCGCGTGCACGACCGCGCCCTCATGGACGCGGCCCTGCGCGGCGCGCGCGACCGGCTGATGCGCGTCATCCAGGACGCCATGGACCGCGCGGACCCGGAGCTGCCGCGCCTGTTCACCCGCATGGGCCAGGTGCAGACGGAGATGGAAGCGGCCCGCACGCGCAACGACGCCGCGCGCTTCCAGGCGCTGGAGATGGAGCAGGCGCAGATCCAGGCCCGCTTCATGAGGGTGCGCAGCACCGTCCTGCGCCAGGCCGACATCGCGCGCCAGGCCCGTGGCTACGAGGAGCTGCTGCGCCAGCGGATGGTGCTGATCGAGCCCCTGACCGAGAACCTGCTGGCCCGCAGCACCGAGCTGCAGCGCCTTCTCCAGGAAGCCCTGAGCGCCCAGCAGCAACGGGATTGATGGACGCCTGGGTGGATGAAACGCAACGGTCTCCGCGATGTGCGGAGGCCGTTCTGCGTTTTGGACTCAGGTGCTTCGCGGTGATACGGATGGTCGGCGGCGTAGGTGCGGAACGGCCGGCCCGTGCGCACACCTGCCCGGCGAATGAATTCGCGGCAATGACCCCGCAATGTCGGCCTTCGCCCAACGCCGTTTATTTAGACGCGTCTGGACCCTCAAGGTGATGGGGGGCGCCTCAACAGTGCGGCACCGAGTTCAGGCTTCGGCCGCGAGATATGCGTCAAGCCAACAAAGTAAACGGCATTGGGCC
>DATING010001422.1:0-4272 GCA_035474555.1 Longimicrobium sp.
AGAACGACGACGTTCGGGCTCACCTGGGGCATGTTCACCTCTCACAAGGCATTGTGAGGTGAATGCTAGTTCCCGAAGTAAACAAAGGCAACAAGATACGTCGCAGTATTTGCGAGACAGAGCACTAAGCGAGCGGGTGAGGGCCACCGCCCGCGCCGCGCCCGACACCAAGTTCGCGCTCCGACCCACTCCCGCACTCCCGCACTCTCGCACTTTCGCACTTCGTTCCGTCATGGACCTGGTTTTCGACGTCGGCAACACGGAGACGGTCATCGGGTGGTTCCAGGACGCGCAGCTGCGCGGCCACTGGCGCATCAGCACCGACGGCCGCCGCACCGCGGACGAGCACGGCCTGCAGCTCCTGCAGCTGCTTTCCACGGCGGGTGTGGGCGGCACGGCCGTGCGCAGCTGCACCATTGGCTCCGTGGTGCCGGCGATGACGCTCACGCTGGCGGACGCCTGCCGCCGCTACCTGGGCGCGGCGGTCAACCCCATCACGGCCAGCACGCCGCTCCCCATCCGCCTGGACGTGGACGAGCCCATGACCGTGGGCGCGGACCGCATCGTCAACACGCTGGCGGCGCTGCGGATGTTCGGCGTGGACACGGTCGTCGTGGACCTGGGGACGGCCACCACGTTCGACTGCATCACGCGCGACGGCGACTTCATCGGCGGCGTGATCTCGCCGGGGGTCAAGACGGCGGCCAGCAACCTCACCGAGCGCACGGCCAAGCTGCCGCGCGTGGAGCTGGTGCCGCCGCAGCGGGTGATCGGCCGGCGCACGGAGACGTGCATCCAGAGCGGCGTGTTCTACGGTGCGGTGGACGCCATCGACGGCACGGTGACGCGCATCCGCGAGGAGTGGGGCGTGGACGAGCTGCTCGTGGTGGCCACGGGCGGGCTGGCGGAGCTCATCGGCCCCTACTGCCGCACGGTGCAGAAGATCGAGCCGTTCCTCACGCTGTACGGCCTGGAGTTCGCCCGCGATCACCTGGCTTCCGTGGGGTGACCGGCGGGAGGGTGCGGCCTGCGTCCGCCTTGCCCGGATGGGCACGGCAGATGGCGGCGCGCAGCCTGCCGCGCTGAAACAACCCGCCGGAATCCGCCGTAGAAAGCGCTGCCGGCGGCTCCTTGCTTTCGCGTAGCGTCCCTGCGTCACGGGGCAATCGGCCTGATCGAGGCCCGCGGCACGGTTCCGTGGGCGCTCCTGCCGGGTCTTTCTCCAGTGCGGCGTTGTGGTGCCTCTCCTCCTGGAGATCGATGCAATTCGAACAACCAACTGTCCACGACCAGTCCGATCCCTCGCCGCTGGTCGATGCGAAGCCCGCAGCTGTCTTCGGCGAGACGTCCGCCGAGCTGGCCGACGACCTGCTGGGGGAGAGCCCGCCCGAGCACGGCTGGCTGGGCCACGGCTTCATCTGGGGATTGTACACGCTCGTGCCGATCCAGCTGGCCGCGGGCGTTTACCTCCTGGCTGCGGGCTGGAGCTTTGGTGCGGCCGCCGGCATGCTGCCGTTGATCCTCTTCTTTCCCTTGCTCTACCTGTGGCTGGCGCGCTCCATCCAGACGTTCAAGCTGACCGGCTGGGGCGTGGCCATGCTGGTGCTGCTGACCGCGCTGTTCTCCGCCCTCCGCCTGCTGCTGGGCGACCCCGACGGCATCCAGATCCTGACCGCGCTCGCCACGGGAGCCCTGGTGATCGCGTGGATCAGCTACTTCTGGAACCGGAAGCCGGACTTCACGTAGGCGCATCGCGAACGCCTGACACTTTCGCGCGCGCACCCTCGTAGGGCGCTCCGACCTCGCCGGCCAGCCCGGCAGCTCCATTTGCCGCCTCCTCAGCGCGCCCCCATGCCGATGACCAGCCTGGAATCTCCCTCCACTTCTCCTCGCGTACACGCTACGCCCCTGAAGGGCGGCGAGCCGATCGGCCGGGGGGTGCGCATCCTGGCGGCGGTGCTCGGCTCCCTGCTGTTCGTCGTGGCCGCGGCGGGGGGCATGATGGTCGTCTGGGCGCTGGCCGAAGGCCGGTGGAACGACGCGCGGGAGCATGCCGGATCGGTTCCCGCTCTGCTGTGCGGGCTGCTCCTGCTCTCGTCCGCCCGCAGCGGCAGGGACGTACGTCTCGAGAGGATCCGGTCCATGATGGGCGGCACGCGGCGCTTCCACTGAACGGGCGGTGGATTCGAACGCCACACGCATCCGCCCTCCGTGAAGCGTCCGCGCTGAATCCATGATCCACGGCCGCTGACACTTCCCGGCGCCCGGCGCCGTACGATGCTCCGACTCGCCCCGCCCGGCCGGCAGCCATTTCGCCCGTTACGCCCGACGCCATCACCGGAGATCCCTCATGACGACCACGATGGAAACGATGCCCGGGCAGGTGCTGGATCCCCCGGCGGAGGGCGCGCCGCTCGATCCGATCTCGTCCGCGGGTCTCTCGCTGACCGCGGGCGATGCCGCCGGCTACGCGGATGCCAACCGGGAGCACGACTGGCCAGGCTCGCTCTTCATCTTCCTGGCCAACCTCACGGCCCTGCTCTGCGTGATCGGGGCCGGGGTCGCGCTGGCGGGCCTGGTGGTGGACGGGCTGCCGATGGACGGCAAGCCCTGGCTGGCAGTGCTGTTCGTGGTTGCCGCCGTGTTCCAGCGCGTGCTGGCGACGGGCGTCCGCCGGTTCACGCGGTGGGGATGGATGGGTGCCATGGCGGAGCTGGGCGTGGCGGCCCTCACGGAGCTTCCCACGAGCCTGGACATCGGGGACTGGGTGTCGTCCATCATCACCGTCGGCATCAACGTGCTGTGGATGAGCTACTTCTGGCGGCGCCGTGCGGATTTCGACATCGACATCGACCTTTGATCGGCCTTTTCCAGGAGGATGCGCGTCATGATCACGACCGAAGCGACGCTTGGGCCGCAGGGGGAGGGTGCACTGCTGGAGTCCCCGCCCTCCGCGGGGCTCGCGCTCACGGCGGGAGACGTCGCCATGGGCCGTGTCGACGCAGCGCCGGAGCACGGCTGGCCGGCCTCCCTGTTCATCTTTCTCGCGAACCTTTCGGCATTCGGGCTGGGCGCCGGCGCCGCCATTGCGGGGGTCGTGCTGGTCTCCATGCTGTTCGGCGGCGACCTGGAGATGGCGGGGCTCGCCGGGCTGGCCGCGGTGGGGCTGGGGATCGGGAGCTACGTGCAGCGGTCGCTGGCCGACCACCTGTCGCACTTCTCGCGCTGGGGCTGGTGGGGCGCCATGGCCGAGCTGGTCGCGGTGACGCTCACCAAGGTGGCCGCCCTGGTCGCGGATCCCGCGTCGGTCGTGGGGACGGGGATCGGCATCGCCATCGACGTCATGTGGCTGCGCTACTTCTGGGAGCGCCGCGCGGATTTCGACATCGACATCGACCTGTAACCGCAGGCGCCATGACGACGACCGAAGCGACGTTCGGACAGCGGGGGGAGGACGCGCCGCTGGAGCCCGCCCCGGCCGCATGGCTTCCCCTCACCACGGGCGATGCGGCCGTGGCGCGGGACGCGGAGCAGGCGCAGCACGGACTGCCAAGCACGCTGTTCATCTGGCTCAGCAAGCTCATGGCACTCGGGATGGGGATCGCCGCGGTGGGGGCCATCCTGGGCATGGTCCTGGACACCGGCCCGCTCCCGGGCGAGCTCTGGATGGTGGCGGCGCTCGCGGCCGGCGCGGTGTTCCAGCGCACCCTGGCGCGGAACGTGGAGTGCTTTACGCGGTGGGGCTGGTACGGCGCGGTGGCCGAGCTGTCGTTCGCGACGCTGGCCATGGTCGCCTCGCTGGTCGCGGATCCGGGCTCGTTCATCGGCGCCGGCTTCGGGATCGCCGTCCACGTGCTGTGGCTGCACTACTTCTGGGCGCAGCGGCGCGACTTCGACATCGACCTGGATCTCTGACGCGGCGGGTCTACGCGGCGGACTGCAATTTCCCAGCATCTCCTGGAGCGGAGCGGCCGATGGAACGCACTACAGACGGAATCCAGCCGGACGGCGCGTTCCTCCCCGGACTTCTCATGGGCGACGTCGCGGTCCCCCAGCGCCGCCACGAGTGGCCTGGGTGGCTCTTCATCGGCTACTGCTACATCCTCGCCGCGCTGGCGCTCTTTCTCGCGGCATCTCTCGTGATCCAGGGCACGCTGGACGGGCCGCGGCCCCTGCTGTTTTTCGTCCTCTGCCCCGTGATCGCCCTGGTGAGCTGGCGCTTGGGCCGGGAGGTGCGCAGCTTTTCGTCACGCGGGTTCTACGGCGCGATGT
>DATING010001423.1:0-3537 GCA_035474555.1 Longimicrobium sp.
CCCCATACCCATCCCTGTCCACCTACGAATCCGCTCCCGTCGCCCCCGGCCTCTACCGCGAATCGTGCCCGCTGTCGTGGGAGGCCACCGCGCCGGACACCATCCTGTCGCTGATCGCCCGCGCCCCGGTCTCCGGCTCCCCGGCCGAGCGGCGAGCGCTCGACGCGAGCTACATGGATGCCGGGGGGCACAACGCCGTGCACTGGTCCGTGCGGATGGGCGCCCGCTCCGCGACCGAACGGGTCGTATCGCGCGGCGTTCCGGCCGATCTACCGGACGTGGACGGCGCGACCCCGCTCATGGTGGCGGCGGGGCGCGCGGACACGTGGCACGTGCAGTTCCTGCTTCGCAACGGCGCCGATCCCGCCGCGACCAACGCCGCGGGGCAGACGCCCCTGATGTACCTTGCGGCCTCGTGCGAACCCGTGCCGGTGTCCATGCCCTTTCTGCCCGCGCCCGAGCCGGCACTGCTCCATCTCGTGGAAGCGGGGGTGGACCTGGATGCGCAGGACAGCCGCGGGCGCACGGCGCTCATGCACGCCACCCGCGGCTCCGGCCGGCGGGTGCGCGACCTGCTGCTGGCCGGGGCGGACCCCTACCGCGTGGACCGCAGCGGCCAGTCGGCACTGGACATCGCCGCAGCCGGCCCGTACTCGCCGGACAATGCCTACATCGTGGCGCTGCTGGAGGGTGCCGTGGCCGCGGGGGGGTGGGCCGGGGTGCCCCCGGAGGAGCGCCGAAGGTACCTCGCCGACGTGGACGAAGGCTTCAACGACGTGGACCACCCGTGGCGCGCGCGAGAGATTCCGCCGGACTCCGTGTTCATTCTCCCCTACCGGCCGTAGGCGGTGTGACGTGATGCCCCGTTTCGCCGCCGAAATCTCCCATCCGCCCCGCTTCGAAAGCCATCCGGTGCATCCTGCGCGCACATCTCACCGCGTCCAGCCGTCTTCTCCCACGCCGGGGATCGTGTCCGCGTGGGCGGAGTCGGACGGGCGGCGCGGGGAGGATCGCCCATGTCCATGAGCGCGCTCCGCCTCTCGGACGGCGCGGGAGGGGTCATCGCCCTGCGCCTGGAATCCACCCCGCTGGGCTCCGGGGGCGACGGCTCCGTGTACGCATCCACCAGCCATCCCGAACTGGTGGCCAAGCTGTACCACGACCCGGGCCGGGCCCCCGAGCGCCGGCGCAAGCTGCTGGCCATGCTGGGGACGCCGCCGCAGCTGGATCCCATCCACCACGCCGAGCACCGCTACGTCCAGCTCACCTGGCCCACGCACCTGGTGGAGGACGCGGAAGGCCGCTTCCGCGGCTATGCCATGCCGCGGGTGGAGCTGGACCGCGCGGTGCTCGCGGAGTCGCTGCTGTCGCGCAAGACGCGGCAGGCGTACGGTCTGCCGGAGGCGTACGGGCTGCGCGTGACGGCGGCGAGCAACCTGGCGGCGGTGGTGGAGGCGCTGAACGCCCGGGGACACCACGTGGTGGACCTGAAGCCGGTGAACGCGTACGTCTACCGCGACACCTTCTTCGTGGCGCTGCTGGACTGCGACGGCTTCAGCATCCAGGACGTGTCCGGGGAGCGCTTTCCCGCGCACCAGTACACGCCGGACTACATCGCCCCGGAAGCGCTGGTGGGCAAGCTCGCGCCCGAGGCGCTGGGCGAGGCGCAGGATCGGTTCGCGCTGGCGGTCTTGGTCTTCCAGCTGCTGAACGGCGGCGTGCACCCGTTCCAGGGCGTGCCCGCGCCCGGCGTGCCGGTGCCGCCCAGCACGGCGGAGCGGATGACGCGGTGGATGTACGCGTACGGGCGGCAGCCCAACCCGTTCCTGCGCCCGTCTCCGTGGAGCATCCACGAGGCGTTCGACGAGGCCACGCGCGACCTCTTCGACCGCGCGTTCGGCGAGGACCCCGCGGCGCGTCCGGACGCGGGGGAGTGGCGGCGGCACCTGGCGCGCCACGCGGATCCGGCCAGCGGCGCGCTGCGGCGGTGCGCGGCGGACCCCGCCCACGCGCTGTTCGCGGACGGGCCGAGCGCGGAGTGCTTGCAGTGCGCGCTCGATGCGAAGCGCGGAGCCGCCGTGCAGGCCGCGCGGCCCCGGCCCGCCCCGGCACCCGCGCCCGCGACTCCCGCGGCGCAGGCGGCCCGGCCTCCCGCCCCGCCCTCGGTTCAGCCGGCGGGGGTGCGGCGCTGGGGGCCCAGGCGCGAATGGATGATCGGCATCGTTGCCCTCGCCGGCACGGCGGGGACGCTGGTGCTCCAGGCCAACGCGCCCGAGGCTCGTCCCGTCGCCCCGGTGTTCAACGTGGAATCGTGCCCGCTGGAAGACTACGCCCACCCGCCGGATACCATCCAGGCGCTGTTCGCCCGCGCCCGCAAGCTGGGCGGCGACTGGGTGCCCCCGCGCCTGCGGCACGAGCAGAAGCCGTTCGACGCGAGCTACACGGACCCCAAGGGCCGCAATGCCGTGCACTGGTCCGTGCGGGTGGGGGACCTGTTCGTAACCGAGGGGCTGGAGTGGCGCGGCGCCCCGGTCGATGTGCCGGACGCCGAGGGCGTCACCCCGCTCATGGTGGCGGCGGGGCTCGCGGACGAGCGGTTCGTGGAGTTCCTGCTCGGCAAAGGCGCCAATGCCGCCGCGACCAATGCCGCGGGGCAAACGCCGCTGATGTACCTGGCGGCGTCGTGCCGCCACCCGGCCGTGTCGGATCCCGGCCCGGGCCGGCAGCGCGCTCCTGAACCGGTACTGCTCCATCTCGTGGAAGCGGGGGTGGACCTGAACGCGCAGGACCGCCGCGGGCGCACGGCGCTCATGCACGCCACCCGCGGCTCCGGTCTGCGGGTGCGCGACCTGCTCGCGGTGGGCGCGGACCCGTACCGCCTGGACCAGCGTGGCCGGACGGCACTGGACATCGCCCTCGCCAGCCCCTACTCGCCGGACAACGCCTTCATCGTGGCGGTGCTGCAGCGTGCGATGATTGCGGAGGGGTGGAGTGGGCGGCCGCCGGAGGACCGCGAATGGCACCTCGACGCGGTGGGGCTGCGCGACCGCTTGGACGACGTGAGCCACACGTGGCGCCCGCGCGAGATCCCGCCGGATTCCGTGTTCATTCTCCCCTACCGGAAGTAGGCAGTGTGACGTGATGCACGTTTCTCTCGCCGGAAGCCCTCGTCCACCCCGTCTCCAAGGCCACCCGGTGCATCCTGCGGGTACGTCTCGCCGCGCCCATTCGTCTTCTCCCGTCCCGGTCGCTGGATGAGCCGGGAGAACGACGCGCCGGTCTCCCGCGAGGACGCGTGGCCGTGGGGATGGGATTCCACGCCGCGGATCGTCCTGGACCGGCTGGATGCCTGCGCCACCCCGGCGCGGCCCGGGAGGGGTAGCCCATGTCCATGAGCGCGCTCCGCCTGTCGGACGGCGCGGGAGGGGTCACCGCCCTGCGCCTGGAGCCCACCCCGCTGGGCTCCGGGGGCGACGGCTCCGTGTACGCATCCACCAGCCATCCCGAGCTGGTGGCCAAGCTGTACCACGACCCGGA
>DATING010001424.1:0-2006 GCA_035474555.1 Longimicrobium sp.
GTGAGCTCCGGCGAGGTGGCGCTGGGGATGACGGCCACCAGGCCGCGGTCGTACACGCGCGCCGCGCCCACCATGGCGCCGGAGTTGGCGTGCCCCACCACGGCCGTGACGGTGGGATCGGCCAGGAAGCCCTCCGCGATCTGCGCGGCCTTTACGCCGTCGCCGCCGTCGTCCTGGGCCACCACCTTGAGGCGGGCGCCGCGCACGCCGCCCTCGCGGTTCACCTCGTCCGCCGCCATCACCACGGCGTTGCGGACCATGCGGGCGTAGCCCTCGCTCAGGGGCCCCGCGGTGCCGATGGCGACCTCGCCGCCGCCCCCGCCGCACGCCGCCAGCAACAGGCAGGCGAGCGCGAAGAGCGCGGGCGATCGCGCGAGCGAAACGGAACTACGCAACGTGTGCTCCCGGTCCGTGTGATGGGGTGCAGGTCCCGCGGCAGGGGCGCCGCGGCAGGTGGGACAAGGTGGTGCGGAGAGCAAATTGTTCCAGGGGTGGCGCCAAAGGGCAGACCCTGGAGCCGCGGCGAAGTGGGCGCCGTGAAGGCGCCGGCGACGATGCGGGGGTGGTACGGGGGTGTGGCAGGCTCTCGGATTGAAGACGGGAGTATATACGATTCTCTTTCTGCCGTCAAATGTGGTAGCAGAAAGCGGCGGATGCGGTCCGTCACCAGACAGATGTGACGGTGCGCCGCCGAGTTCCCGGGGCGTGCGCGCCGGATGCGCCGGACCGCTTTCCCTGCGCCACCCGTTCCCTTGCCGATGGATTGTGCGCCCTGACGAGGGAGAGGGGCGGAGCGTCACTTTCTCGACGCGACGCGGATGCCCCTACCGGAACGGGCTCGGTTTGCCGATACTTGTGGCACGCTGATCACGCCCGGTCCCGGGCACCTCCAGAAACGGCAAACCCGTCGAAAGGCGGGGACGCAAAGCTACGAGGCTACCGTGGTCCCTTCCGGGGGGCTGCCACGCCAGTCGGGCTGCCTACGAGGAACTGTTCTTCCATGACATCGCTGCACCCCCGCGCGGAGCGGGCCGCCTTTCCGGCGGCCGGCCACCGCACCCTGCGCGCCGCCGCCATCGCGGTGCTCGCGCTCGCCGCCGCATGCTCGGACATGGCGACCGACCCTCCCCTGGACCCGGAGCTCGCCCGCTCCCCCGGCACCGCATCCACCGCCTTTTCCGAGGAGTTCGACGGCGCCGCGTTCCCGGCGTGGTCGGCCGACACGCACCCGCTGGGGCGCGGCTCCGTGCGCGGGACCAACGTCGCGCTCGGCGGGGGACGGGCCGCGCTGGCCCTTTCCGCCGGCGCGTACGACGGCGCGGAGATCATGTCCACCACGCGCTACGGCACCGGCGGGTACGAGGCGCGGATGCGCACGCCGCACGCGCCGGGCTCCGTGTCGGCGTTCTTCCTGTACCAGGGCGTGGCGGGCGGCAACGACGAGATCGACATCGAGCTGTTCAACGACGGCACGAACCGCATCATGTTCACCACCTGGGTCGCGGGCAAGGAGACGAACAACGTCATCCGCACGCTCCCCTTCGACCCCGCCGCGGCGCTGCACGACTACCGGATCGAGTGGTCGGCCAAGGTCGTGCGCTTTCGCGTGGACGGGGTGGTGATGCAGGAGTTCCGGCGCGGCATTCCGCGGAACCCGATGTTTGTGATGGCCAACACGTGGTGGCCCACCTGGCTCACGGGCCCGCTGCTGGCGGAGCCCGCCACGTTCGAGATCGACCGGATCCGGGCGGGGGCGTAGTCCCCCACCCCGAGTCCCCCACCCCACGCCCCCTCCCCCGGCAAACTGCGCCGGGAGAGGGGGAGAACGTCCGTCGCGAAGGCGGAGTTCCGTCGGCGCCCCCACCCGCTCATTCCTCGCGACCTCCCCCAAAAACCCCTGGGGGAGGTGAGATGGATTCTTCCAGGTAACGGGGTGCCTGCACCGGGTGAGGCCCCCCGGCCCCCCTCCCCGCTTCGCAGGCAGGAGGGGGGAGAACTTCGGAGCG
>DATING010001425.1:0-6787 GCA_035474555.1 Longimicrobium sp.
GTCGGCCACGGCGAACTCCGGGTAGAGGAGGATGTCCTCCTCCGTGTGCTCGCCCAGGAGGAACGCGGTGGTGCCGTACGCCGTGAGCAGGGCCGTCATCTCGTACACCATCCGCCGGCGCTCCGCGACGGAGGGCGCCAGGTCGTGCACGGCCTTGAACGAATCGATGACGATGACCTTGGGCGACAGCGTGCGGATGGCCTCGCGCAGCAGGGGGACGAGCGCCGGCGCGCCTTCCTTTGCCAGCTGCGGCCCCACGTCCTCGTAGATGACCTGCGTGCCCAGCTTGCTCTCGTCGAAGAATGAAAAGCCCTGCAGGTACCGGACGACCTTGGCCAGCGGCTCGGACAGGGTGGTGAAGTACAGGATGGGCCGGTCGTCGGCCGCGTTGTGAAAGATGAGCTGCTCGGCGAAGATCGTCTTTCCCGAGCCCGGGTGCCCCATGATGATGTTGATGGAGTTGTCCGGGAATCCGCCCCCCAGGATGTGGTCCGCCTCCGCGTTCCCGGAGCTCATCCGGCCCTCCATGTCCGTGGCGGGCTCCCGCGATCCCGCCGCGCGGCGGTCGGGGGCGATCATGGCGAGGGACATGGCTCCTCCAGTGCGACGGATGGCTGGGCGGCGACGAGGTCGGTGACCGCGGCCACGAAGACGGATTCCACGAACGGCTTGCGCAGGAACGCCGCGGCGCCCGCCTCGGCGGCGCGCGGGGCGGCGGCCAGGATGCTGAACACCACCACGGGAATGCCGGCCGTAGCGGGGTCCTCGCGCAGGCGGCGGCACAGCGCCAGCCCGTCGATGCGCGGGATCAGGATCTCGGTGACGACGAGCGCCGGGCGCAGCTCCACGGCGCGCTCCAGCGCCGCCTGCCCGTCGTCCGCGAACTCGACGGCGAAGCCGGCCTTGGTGAGAAAGAACTCCTGCAGCTCGCGCACGGTCCGGTCGCGTTCGGCGATCAGGATCACGCGGGTACCAGGATGCGGACTGTGCATCCCACCTCCTGTGGGCGTAGCGGAACCGGCCGGCGACCACGGCCGGGGGACGCAGGATGACGAGGGCCGATGGCCCCCCGCCGTGCAGGATGTGCGCCCTCGGGGCTGCCGCCGGCCCGCCCGCCGTCACCGCCCCCCCGCGGACCCCGCCCTCGCGCGCCCCTCACGGCCGCGGGGATGGGACCACCAGCACGCTGCACGGCGCATCGCGGACCACCGCCTCGGCCACGCTCCCCAGCAGCGCCCGCGCCGCGCCGCCGCGCCCGTGCGACCCCACCACCACCAGCTCCGCCGGCCACTCCGCGGCCTCGGCCACGGCCTCGCGGGCGGGGGCGCCGGTGCGCACCCGCCCCTCCACCCGCACGCCCGGCAGCTCCCCCAGCTCCGCCAGGAAGGCGTCCAGCCGCTCGCGCGCCGCGGCGGCCAACCGGTCGTGCAGGCCGGGGATGGGCAGGTCCGCCTCCAGCCCCACCACCACGAGCACGCGCGCCTCGATCTCCGCGCCGGGGGCCAGGGACGCCACGGCCGCCAGGCCGCGCCGTACCGTGGCGGCCGCGTGCGGCGACGCCACGTCCACGCACACCAGCACGCGGGGCGCGGGCGGGAGCTGGAGCCGGAGCACCAGCACGGGAATGCGCGCGCCGTGCAGGACGCGCTGCGCGGTGGTGCCCAGCAGCGCCGCCCCCGCGGGCCCGCGGTGCGTGGGGCCCACCACCAGCAGGCACCCCGCGTCGCAGGCGGCGTCGCCCAGGACGGCGGGCGGGGTTCCCGGCACGGCGCGGCAGTGCACCTCGCCGTGGCCGGCCAGGCCGCCCACCTGCCCCTCCATCCGCGCCTGCAGCCCCTCCTGGTAGTGCAGCAGGGGGTCGCCGGGAAGGGTGGAGAAGCGCAGGTAGCTGTCCACGAACGGGTCCGAGAGGTCGAACGCGTGGACCAGCTGCAGGGGAAGCCCCGCGTGGTCCGCCAGCGCGGCGGCCAGGGGAATCAGGGTGTCCATCTCGCCCAGCGAGCCGACGCCGGCCACCAGCGTGTCGATGCGGTCGTTCATGCAGCCTGCCAGTACAGGAAAGCGCGAGGGGCCGGAAGGGCCGCCCGCGTCCATCGCTCCAGGAAACATCGGTGTCCGAAAACTCCCGTCCGCGGCCCTCGCGCCTTTCGCTCGAGCCTTCGGCGCGGGCACACGCGTACGGATCGCGATCGGGTGGATGACGTGCACGGCCCGGCATCCGCCTCCGTCGCCATCCTCCTGGCCGCTTCCAGAACCACTCTTTCGCAAGCCGGACCGCCGCCGCACGCTACGAACGATCGCCCGGGCGAATCCACCCGGCCGCGATCCGTAAACGCCGGCCGTGGCGGGTGGATCGTGCATCGCACCGGGCCTGCCTCCCCGCCTTGCACGCGAGATCCCTTGGCCGCGCCCGCCGTGCCGTCACTCCGGGGGGGACGGGTCCACGCGCGGCAGGTGCACCGTGAAGGTGGTGCCGCCCTCCTGCGACGAATCCACCGTGATGGTGCCGGCGTGCGCGTGCACGATGCGGTCGGCGATGTACAATCCCAGCCCCAGGTTGCCCGTGGGCCCGGCGGCAGCCTTGCCGTCCGGCTCGCGGGGCTTCATGGGGTTGAAGATCCCGTTCATCCGGTCCGCGGGGATGGCGGGGCCGGCGTTGTGGACGGCGATGGTGACCCCGTCGTCGTCGTCGCTCATCTCCACCGTCACGTCCGTTCCCTGCGATCCGTGCTCGATGGCGTTGCCCAGCAGGTTGGAGATCACCTGGCTGATGCGCGGGCAGTCCCACTCCCCCTGCAGCTCGCCCCGCGCGTCCACGCGGATCACGCGGCCCGGGTGCGCCGCCGACATCTCGTCCACCACGTCGTGCACGGCCTTGCCCATGTTCATGGGGGCGCGGGTGATGGGGATGCCCCCGCCCAGCCGGCTGCGGGTAAAGTCCAGCAGGTCGCCCACCAGGTGCACCATGCGCGTGGCGCTGCTGGAGATGCGGGTGGTGAGCGTGAGGTGCGGCTCCGCCAGCTCCTCCGTCTCCAGCATGAAGCGGGCGGAGGTGTAGACCACTCCCAGGGGCGTCCGCAGGTCGTGCCCCAGGATGGCCAGGAACATCTCCTTGGAGTGGTCCAGCTCCTCCGTGTAGCGCGTGACGGATTCCGCCAGCGACTGGTCCACGGCCTCGTTGAAACGCGTGAGGTCGTCCACGTCCGCGGGCTCCAGCTCGCCCTTGGCCCGCGTCCACAGGCGGATCACGCTGGCGCGCAGGGCGCGGTACTCCGAGACCATCTGCTCCATGGTAAAGCCGCTCTCGGCCCGCCCCGCGCCGTGCTCCTCGGCCGCCGTGACCTCGCCGGCAGCGTCGGGGGCGTTGCCCATGGACTTGTCGGACTGCTCGCCGCCGCTCTGGGGGGTGCGCAGGTCCGCCGCGATGACCGTGAGCATCTCGTCGGCGTGGTCGCGCAGGGCGGTGATGTCCATGGGCGCGCTTGCCGGCGTGCACGTGCGCGCGAACGCCTCCCACTCCACCAGGATGGGCTCGCGGTTGCCAAGGATGAAGTCGGCGAGTCGCATGGGCCTCCTCAGGTGGGGGAAGGCGGGGCGGACCCCGCGCCCGGCGTGCCATCGCCGGCATCGGCGCCGGGAGGGGGGTCGGGGCGCACGCCGCGGAAGTTCTCGTCCAGCAGGGCCAGCAGGCGAAGCCCCGCGGCCTTCACCTTTCGCAGGTCCGTCGCGTATTCCCCGTGCCCGGCCGCCAGGGTCTGCTCCAGCAGCATCTCCGAGTAGCCGATGATGTGGGCCAGCGGTGTGCGCAGCTCGTGCACGAGGTCCGCGGGAACGGGGTGCCGCACCCGCCCGCGGTCCGGCGCGGGCGGCCCGCTCACGGCGCCGCCTCCGCCGCGGGCGGGGAGGCCCCCAGCAGCGCCTCGATCTTGCCCAGCAGCCGCGGCAGCTCGATGGGCTTGGTGTCGTACTCGTCGCACCCCGCCTCCAGCGCCTTGTCGCGGTCGCTGGACATGGCGTGCGCCGTCAAGGCGATGACGGGGATGTGCCGCGTCTCGGGGGCCGCCTTCAATCGCCGCGTGGCCTCCCACCCGTCCAGCACGGGGAGGCTCATGTCCATCAGCACCAGGTCGGGCGCCTGGCTCGTGGCCATCTCCACGCCCTCCTGGCCGTCCACGGCCAGCACCACCTGGTAGCCCTTGCGCTCCAGCCGCCGCGACAGCATGTCGCGGTTCATCTCGTTGTCTTCCACCAGCAGGATCTTCGTCATTTCGGCCTCTCCGGGAAAACGGGACTACGCGACGGGCGCGCGCCGTTCCCCTCCGTGTCGCACGGTCATGGCCCGCGGAGCGCCGTAGTCGCTCAGCAGGTCACGCACCTGGTGTAGCAGCGCCTCGGGCGAGTCGCCGTCCTTCTGCAGAATGGTCTCCACGTACCCGTTGAGCCGCCTGCGCTCCTCGCCGTTCAGGTCGCGCGAGGTCACCACCACGATGGGCACGGAGCGCCACTCGGGGTGCTTGCGCACGCGGCTGGTGAACTCGAAGCCGTCCATCTCGGGCATCACCAGGTCCAGCAGCACCAGCACGGGGCGCTCGCGCTCCATGCACTCCAGCGCCTCGCGGCCGTTCTCCGCCTCCGTCACCCGCCACCCTTCCTTTTCCAGGATGAGCCGCGTGCGGATGCGGGCGGCGGCGTCGTCGTCCACCACCAGCACGGAGCAGGGCGGGTGCCCGCACGTGTACTTCTTGATCAGGCGCGACAGGCGCCCGCGGTTCACCGGCTTGGTGGTGTACTCCGCCGCGCCCAGCGAAAATCCCCGCGCCGGGTCGTCCACCATCGTCAGCATGATGACGGGGATGTCCTGCAGCGCCGCGTCGGCCTTGAGCGCCGCCAGTACCGTCCACCCGTCCATGTCGGGCATCATCACGTCCAGGGTGATGGCCACGGGGTGCACCTGCCGGGCGAGCCGCAGCCCTTCTTCGCCCCCCGCGGCGACCACCACGTGAAAGCCCTCGCGCCCCAAAAAGCGCTGCATCAGGTCGCGCTGCACGGGGTCGTCGTCGATCACCAGCACGTAGCTGGTGCCGGGCGGCAGCGACTCCTCGCCGTCCACCCCGGCCAGCAAGGCCTCTCCCGGCGCGGACGCCAGGACGGCGGCCACCGCCTGCAGCTCGCCCGTGTCGCTGACCACGGCGGGGAGCTTGATGGTGAAGACGCTCCCCTCGTCCGGCACGCTGTGCACGGTCACGTCGCCGCCCATCATCTGGCAAAAGCGGCGGGTCAGGGCCAGCCCCAGCCCCGTGCCGCCGAACTTGCGCGTGGTGCTGGCGTCGGCCTGGGTAAAGTCCTGGAAGAGCTTGACGAGCTGCTCCGCGCTGAGCCCGATCCCCGTGTCGGCCACGCGGAACACGACCCACTCGCGCCCGTCCATCCACTCGCGCGCGCCGTTCACCGTGATGGTGCCTTCGCGGGTGAACTTGACGGCGTTGGACAGCAGGTTGAAGAGGCCCTGGCGCACCTTGATCTGGTCCGCGTGCATTTTGCCCAGGTCCGGCGCCAGCACCACGTCCAGGGTGTTGGCGTTGGCCTGCACCAGGGGATGGACGGTGGACGCGACCTCCTGGATCATCTCCCCCAGGTCGAAGTCCTCCAGGTACAGCTCCATCTTGCCGGCCTCGATCTTGGACAGGTCCAGGATGTCGTTGATGAGCGCCAGCAGGTGCTTGCCCGCCGATCCGATCTTCTCCAGGTCCGCCGTAAAGTCCGGCAGCTCCCGCTCCTCCGCCTCTTCCTGCAGCATCTCGCTGTAGCCCAGGATGGCGTTGAGGGGGGTGCGCAGCTCGTGGCTCATGTTGGCCAGGAACAGGCTCTTGGTGCGGTTGGCGTTCTCGGCCGCCTCGCGCGCCTTGCCTACCTCCTCCTCCGCCCGCCGCCGCTCCGTCACGTCCTCCAGCCCCAGCACCAGCAGCTCGCCGTGGTGCCCCGCCTGCAGCCGCCGCGCGTTCAGCAGCATCACGCGCCGGCCAATGGCGGGAAAGTCGTGCTCCAGCTCGAAGTCGTTGAACACCGTGCTGGCGGGGATGATGTCCTCCAGCAGCGTCCGCAGGGCGGGCATGTCCCACTGCCCGTTGCCCAGCTCGTAGATCAGCCGGTTCTCCGTCTCCTCCGCCGAGACCGCGAAGGTCTGGTAGAAGGCCCGGTTGCCGCTGCGCACGCGCAGGTCGGGGTCCAGGATCAGCAGCGGCTTGCGGACGGTGTCCACGATGTCCTGCGCGTACGTCTCGATGGCCTTGAGGTCCGCCTCGGCGCGGCGGCGCTCCGTGACGTCCTCCATGGCCAGGACGAGCAGCTCGGCGTGGCTCCCCGCGCGCAGCTTGCGGGCGTTGAGCAGCATCGTCCGGCGCCCGATGCTGGGGAACGTGTGCTCCAGCTCGAAGTCGTCGAACACGGAGCGGGTGCGCATGACGTCGTCGAGGAGGGTGCGCAGGGCGGGGATGTTCCACTGCCCGTTGCCCAGCTCGTAGATCAGGTGGTCTTCCGTCACCTCGCAGGTCACGCGGAACGCCTGGTAGAACGCGCGGTTGGCGCTGTGCACGCGCAGGTCGGGATCCAGGATCAGCAGCGGCTCGCGCACCGTGTCCACGATCTCCTGCGCGTACGTCTCGATGGCCTTGAGCTCCGCCTCGGCGCGGCGCCGCTCCGTCACGTCCTCCATCGCGAGCACCAGCAGCTCCGCGTGCCCGCCGCCGCGCAGCTGCCGGGCGTTGAGCAGCATGATGCGCCGGCCGAT
>DATING010001426.1:0-5081 GCA_035474555.1 Longimicrobium sp.
CCGCCACGGGGCGTCGGAGTACGTTGCGTGCAGCACCCGCGGCGTGCTGGAAGAGGCCGTCGTCGCCGCGCTGCTCAAGCACCTGCCGGCCGCGCCCGCCGCGCCCTGACCTTCGTTCACCGACCTTTCGAAGAGCGAGACCCGTGAAGCTGCCCCGCCACGCCGCGATCCTGGAGCTGGTCCGCACCCGCCGCATCGCGTCGCAGGAGGCGCTGCGCGAGGCGCTGCTGGAGCGCGGCATCGACGTGGCGCAGGCCACGCTCTCGCGCGACATCCGCACGCTGGGACTGGTCAAGGCGCCCGACGGGCAGGGCGGCAGCGCGTACGCCATCCCCGCCGGGGGGGCGGACACGGCGCCCAACCTTCAGCGGCTGCTGCCGGCGCTGTACGTGGGCGCGGACGGCGTGGGCAACCTGCTGGTGCTCAAGACGCTGGTGGGCGGCGCGCAGCCCATCGCCGTGGCCATCGACGCGGAGGGATGGCCGGAGATCGTGGGCACGCTCAGCGGCGACGACACCATCCTGATCGTGCTGCGCCGCCCCGAGAACCGCGACGAGATCGTGCAGCGCATCGAATCCATCGCGGACCGGCGGGAGTAGGCGGAGGCGGCGGATCGATCCGCGTGGGAAACGGCAGGGAATAGGGAATAGGGAATAGGGAATAGGGGACAAGACGAGAAGCCCCGTCTCGATGCATCGGCGTCGAGACGGGGCTTTGATATTCCCAGCAGATGGGCAGAGTGGGTGCATCGGCAGAGGGCCCCCTCCCCCCCGGCCCCCTACCCCGCTTCGCGGGCAGGAGGGGGGAGAACTGCGGTCACAGGAGCCGACCTCCGCCGGGCGCCCCCACCCGCTCGTTCCTCGCGACCTCCCCCAAAAACCCCTGGGGGAGGTTGGTCACTCCCTGCCAAGCTCCATTCCGGCGTGGCACTCTCCCGCGACGGACAGTCCGCGCAGGCGGACTTCGTGTGCTTGTTGCGGCGAATTCATTCGCTCTGTTGCCGGTGCCCCTGCCGAGAATCCCGCCCCCCTACAGCGTCTCCGTGCCGACGCGCACTTCCTCGGCGGTGGCGGGATCGACCTTGGCGATCTCGGCCTGGGCGCGGGCCTCCTCGCGGGAGCCGGGCTGCGGCAGGTCGATCAGGCGCGAGTAGCTGTTCTCGCGCAGGTCGGCCAGGGCCGCCTCCACCTCGTCCAGCGACTCGCCCAGGGCCAGCAGCATGCGGCCGCCCAGCTGCAGGCTGCCCTCCACCAGCTCCGGGATCACCCCCGTGGCGCCGGCGGCGGCGAGCGGGCCGCACTGCCCCGTGTCGCGGGCCCGCACCATGATGGGGATGTCGTCGTTCTCGGCGCGGATGGCGCGAAGGGCGCGGGCGGCGGCGGCGGGATCGTCCAGCGTCACGATCACGCCGGACGCGCGGTCCAGGCCGGCGGCGCGCAGCACCTCGGCGCGGGTGCCGTCGCCGTAGAACACGGGCACGCCCCGCTGCCGCTCCGCCGTCACCGTGTCCGGATCCAGGTCCAGCCCCAGGTACTCGGTGCCGTGCGCCTCCATCAGCCGCACCACCGTACGCCCCGCGCGGCCGAGCCCCAGGATCAGCACGTGGCGGCGCAGGTCGTGGGCCTCGCGGTCCAGCTGGTCCATGGGATCCTCGATCTCCTTCTTCCGCAGCCGGATCGCCGCCATCCGCCCCAGCCGCAGCAGCACGGGGGTGACGGCGATGGAAAGCGCCACGATGAGCAGCGCGATGCCGCCCACCTCGCGCGACATGGCCCCGGCGCCGATGGCCAGGGTAAAGAGCACGAACGCGAACTCGCCCGCCTGCGCCAGCGCCAATCCCACGAACACCGCCGTCCCCGTCGGCTGCCCGAACGCGCGCGCCAAGCCGGCGATCACCACCGTCTTGACGACGACGAGCGCCAGCACGCCGCCCAGCACCAGCGGCGCGTTGCTCGCCAGCAGGCGCACGTCGATCCCCATGCCGATGGTCATGAAGAACAGCGCCAGCAGCAGCCCGCGAAAGGGCGCGATGTCGCCCTCCACCTGGTGCCGGTACTCGGTCTCGGAGATGAGCAGGCCGGCCAGGAACGCGCCCAGTGCCATGGACAGTCCCGCCAGCCCCGTCAGCCAGCTCACCCCCAGGGCCAGGAACAGGGTGATGCCGGTGAACAGCTCGGGAGTGCGCGCGGCGGCCACTGTCCGCAGCACGGGACGGAGAAGGAGACGGCCCGTGATGATGATGAGCCCCATCGCGCCCAGCGCCTTGGCCGCGGCGATGCCCAGCGACGGGAGCAGCGATCCGCCGTCGCCGCCCAGCAGCGGCACGATGGTGAGCAGGGGGACGACGGCCAGGTCCTGCAGCAGGAGGACGGCGAGCGCCATCCGCCCGCCGCGCGAGTGCATGTCGCCGTTCTCCTCCAGCATCCGCAGCACGACGGCCGTGGACGAGAGCGCCAGCCCGCCGCCCAGCACGAACGCGTCCGCCGCGCCGAGTCCCGCCGCCCTCGCCAGGGCGTAGAAGGCGGCGGTGGTGATGACCACCTGCAGCGAGCCCATGCCAAAGACGTGGCGGCGCATGGCCAGCAGCCGCTCCAGCGACAGCTCCAGGCCGATGGCGAAGAGCAGGAACACCACGCCGAACTCCGCCAGCGTCTCGATGACCTCCATCTCGCGCACCAGCCCCAGCGCGTGCGGCCCGATGAGCAGCCCCGCCAGCAGGTACCCCAGCACGGGGGTGATGCGCAGCCGCCGGAACAGCGGCACCACGATGATGGCCGCCGCCAGGATGATCAGCGTGGGCTGGAGCAGGTGAAGCTCGTGTTCCATGAACGGATGCTCACGTGGGACGGCGCCGGGAGGCGCGAGGCTGTACAAACCCAGGATAGGGTAAATGTACGCTACCGCACAAGCGCGGGTATTTGGGCGGAGCGGCACGGGTTGGTCGGCGGGGGAATGGCACGGGGGAGAGGGGGGGAACGGGGCAGGGGAGAGGAGGGGAGGGGCGCGGAGAGATCGGAGAGAACCGTCGCTGCGCGACGGGGGCCCTCTCCCCCGCCGGCCTTTTCGCTCGTTCCTCGCGCCGGCCGTCGACCCCTCCCCCAACTTCGGGGGTGGGGTGGGCACGGGCGGAGCTCGCCCGCGGAATCAGGGATCGTGGACCGGCGGGGCGCCCCTCCCCCCGGCCCCCTCCCCGCTCGTTCCTCGCGGAGAGGGGGAGACCAACGGTCCGTGCTCGGACTTCTCCCCCTCTCCCGTACAGGGCTGGCACCCGAGGGTGCCGACAGGTTGTGTACGGGAGAGGGGGCCGGGGGGTGAGGGCCCCCGCACGGACCCGGCGGACCGGACGCCGTTCCCCCTTCTCCGCGCGGCTGTTGGCGCTGGGGTGGGGCCGGGGGAGGGGCATTGCGTGAGGGATGCGCGCCCGCAGGGCCGAGACCCCGGAGCAGACGGCACAGCAGTATCGTGCCGGCTGCGGAGGGGGCTCGGCGCCGTTGGGCACAGTTGTATCGTGCCCTACGGCGCGCGCAGCCCGGCCCGGAGCGCAGCGGAGGGACACGCCCAAACCGCCCTTCCCAATCGTCGCCTCCGGAGCACCAATCCACCCCAACGAAGTGCACGGACTTGATATGAACCCCGCTCAGACCAAGATTGTCGCGCCCACACTGCCACGTTCCGCGAACGACGGGTGCACATGAACAACATTGGCCGCAGGGTCGCCATCATCGACGGGTGCCGCACGCCCTTCGCCAGGTCCAACTCGGATTTCGCGAACGTGACGGCGGTGGAGCTGGGCAAGGCGGCGGTGCGCGAGCTCATCGCGCGCACGGAGATCGACGTGGAGCTCATCGACCACGTGGTCTACGGCACCGTCGTGCAGAGCGTGCAGGAGCCCAACATCGCCCGTGAGGTCACGCTGGGCAGCGGCATTCCCGCGCGGGTGCCGTCGTTCACCGTGGGCCGGGCGTGCGCGTCCAGCAACCAGGCCATCACCTCCGCCGCGGAGCAGATCGCGCTGGGGATGGCGGACGTGATCATCGCCGGTGGGGCCGAGTCGCTCACGGACATCCCCATCCTGGCCAGCCCCGAGCTGCGCAACGCGCTGGTGCGCGCCAGCAAGGCCAAGTCGCTGGGCGAGCGCATCGGGGCGTTCCGCGCGCTGCGGCCCAGCAACCTGGCGCCCATCACCCCCGCCATCGCCGAGCCGACCACGGGCGAGACCATGGGCGAGAGCGCGGAAAAGATGGCCAAGGCCAACGGCATCACCCGCGAGGCGCAGGACCGGTGGGCGCTGCGCAGCCACCAGCTGGCCGCCGCCGCCACGGCCGACGGGCGCCTGACGCGCGAGATCGTGCCGTTCTACGTGCCGCCCAAGTACGAGCAGGTGGTCACGAGCGACAACGGCATCCGCACGGACACGTCGTACGAGAAGCTGTCCACGCTCAAACCCGTGTTCGACCGCAAGTACGGCAGCGTGACGGCCGGCAACGCGTCGCCGCTCACGGACGGCGCCAGTGCCGTGCTGCTGATGAGTGAGGACAAGGCGAAGGAGCTGGGATACAAGCCGCTGGGCTACATCCGCAGCTACGCCTACGCCGCGCTGGACCCGGGCGACCAGCTGCTGCAGGGCCCCGTGTACGCCGCGCCCACGGCGTTCGACCGCGCGGGGCTCACGATGAAGGACATCGGGCTGCTGGAGGTGCACGAGGCCTTCGCGGCGCAGGTGCTGAGCAACCTGCAGTGGTTCGATTCGGACAAGATCGCGAAGGAGCGGCTGGGGCGGGACAAGGCGATCGGGATTCCGCCGGAGGACCGCATCAACGTGATGGGCGGATCCATCGCCATCGGCCACCCGTTCGGCGCCACGGGCGGGCGCATCACCGTCACGCTGCTCAACGAGCTGCGCCGCCGCGGCGAGCAGTTCGGCATGATCAGCGTGTGCGCGGCGGGCGCCATGGGCTTCGTGATGATCGTCGAAGCCGCGCCGGCCTGACTGGCGCGTCCTGTCTGACGGACGAAGCGCTCCCCGGCTGCTGGCCAGCCGGGGAGCGCTTCTTTTTCGTGCGGCATCAGGCAGCGGCAGG
>DATING010001427.1:0-2192 GCA_035474555.1 Longimicrobium sp.
AACCGCTCGATCGGAAGCGGCCAACGTGGAACTCCGGGTGGCGAGCCGTAGCGCCGGATTCCGGCCTACCAGCCCCTGCGGTCGCGGAGGTGGGTGACGTGGGCGACGTGGTGGCGGCCGTGCCAGGCGTACATCCCCAGCGTGAAATCCAGGCGCATCTGCCCGTTGTCGGGGTGCTGGATGGTGCGCGACCACTGCTCGTCCGTGACGGCGCGGAGGACGTTCACCCAGCGCACGTGCAGCATCTCCAGCAGCGTGAGCGAGACTTCGACGGGCGTCACGCGCGAATCGTCCAGCTGCGCCCAGGCGGCCTCGTCGTAAGGCTTGATGACGGGATCGGTTTCCGTGAGGCCCAGCTTGAAGCGGACGTACGCGTTGGCGTGGCTGTCGGGGACGTGGTGCACCAGCTGGCGCACGGTCCACCCGCCATCGCGGTAGGGCGTGTCCAGCTGCGCGTCCGTGAGCCCCTGCACCGCCGCGCGCATCCGCGCCGGCGCCTCGGCGATCTGCTCGATCCACGCGCGGCGCTGCTCCGCGCTGATCTCGCCCTCCACGCGGTACTTGCCGACGGGGAACCGCGGGTCCGCCGCCGTATCGGTCATCGTCATGTGGGGCTCCGTTCAAGGGATGGGTGGTGCCGGGGAAGAGTGCCTAGTGACAAGTGCCTAGTGCCTAGTACTTGTCACCAGGCACTTGTCACTAGGTACTCGGCACTGTCTCCCGCACGAACTGCAGCTCGTGCAGGCGCGCGTACAGGCCGCCGCGGCGCAGCAGCTCGGCGTGGGTGCCGCGCTCGCGGATCTCGCCGTGGTGCAGCACCAGGATCTGGTCGGCAGCCTGCACCGTGGACAGGCGGTGCGCGATCACCAGCGACGTGCGGCCGCGCATCAGCTCGCCCAGCGCCTCGTCGATCTGCGCCTCCACCTCGGAATCCACCGAGCTCGTCGCCTCGTCCAGCACCAGGACCAGCGGATCGAACGCAAGCGCGCGCGCAAAGCTCACCAGCTGCCGCTCGCCCACGGACAGCGAGGTGCCGCGCTCGCCCAGCGGCTGCGCGTATCCCGCGGGAAGGCGCGCCACGAAGCGGTCCGCGCCCACCCGCCGCGCCGCCTCGTGCACCCGCTCGTCCGGGATCTCATCGTTGCCCAGGCGGATGTTGGCCGCCACGTCCTCGCTGAACAGAAACACGTCCTGCAGCACCAGGCTGATGCGCCCCCGCAGCTCCGCCACCGGCACGGCGCGGATGGGCACGCCGTCGAACAGGATCTCGCCGCGCGTGGTGTCGTAGAAGCGCATCAGCAGGGAAATGATGGTGCTCTTCCCCGCCCCGGTGGCGCCCACGATGGCCACGCGCTCGCCGGGACGCGCCGTGAACGTCACCCCCTTGAGCACCCACTCATCATCGTCCCCGTAGCGGAACCACACGTCGCGGAACTCGATCTCCCCCCGGCCGGGCGTGGGCAGGTGCCGCGGATCCGGGGTGTCGCGCACCTCGGGCTGCGTGTCCAGCAGGGCGAAGATGCGCTCCGAGGCCGCCATGGCCCCCTGCAGGATGTTGTACTTTTCCGACAGGTCCTGGATGGGACGGAAGAAGCGGCGCGTGTACTGGAGAAACGCGGCCACCACGCCCACGGTCATGGACCCCTGGATCGTCTCGCCCCCGCCGTACCAGAGGATCAGGGCCAGCGCCACGGCCGTGAGCACCTCGATGATGGGAAAGAACGCGGCGTAGTAGGTGATGGAGCGAAGGTTGGCCTCCAGGTGGTCCTCGTTCACCTTCTGGAAGCGCGCGAACGTCCGCTGCTCGCGGCCAAAGAGCTGGACGATGCGGATGCCGCTGACGTGCTCCTGCGTAAAGGCGTTGATGCGGGCCAGCCTCACGCGGATGTCGCCGTACGCCTTGCGGATGAGCCCGCGGAACAGGAAGGTGGAAACGGCCACCATGGGGAGCACGGTGAACGTCACCAGGGCCAGCCGCCAGTTCAGCTGCAGCATCATCCCCAGGATGAAGACGAGCGTGAACACGTCGCCGAAGATGGTCACCAGGCCGGACGAGAACGCCTCGTTGAGCTGCTCCACGTCGTTGGTGACGCGCGTCATCAGCCGCCCCACCGGGTTGCGGTCAAAATAGCGCAGCGACAGGCGCTGCAGGTGCCCGAACACCTCCACGCGCAGGTCGAACATCACCTTCT
>DATING010001428.1:0-1820 GCA_035474555.1 Longimicrobium sp.
CACGCAGTTTGTGGGAGAGGGTGGACGAGCCTAAGCGAGGCCGGGTGAGGGCCACCGCCGGCGCGCGCGGCACGCTCAAATCCCCGCCATTCCTTCCGCCCCTACGCCGCGCGACGCCAGAGCTCGTGGCCGCTCCGCACGTCCCGCTCCACCGCGCCGACGCCCTCCAGGTACGCCAGGTGCGCGCGGGCCTCGCGCAGGGCGTGCAGGAAGTTGTCCGGCGGCAATTCGGGGAACAGGCGCAGCGTCACCCGGAAGGCGGTGCGCGGCGCGTCGAGCGCATCCAAGGCCTGCGCGTTGCGCTCGTCGTGGTGCGCCAGGATCCAGTCGATGCGCCCCGCCAAGTCCGCGAACGGCTCGCCGTGCGAGGGGAGGACGAGATCCACCGGCAGTTCGCGCAGCCGGCGCAGCGAATCGAGGTAGTCCGCCAGCGGGTTGTCGGCGTACAGGTCCGCACCGATGTTGGGCGAGATACGCGGCAGCACGTGGTCGCCCGTGATCAGGATCCGCCGCCCCGGGTGATAGACCGTCACGTGGCCCGGCGAATGGCCGGGCGTCAGGATCCACTCCCATCCGCCCCCGCCCGGCAGCGCCCCCGCATCCCCCTCCAGCAACGCGTCCGGCGGATAGTACTCGTAGCGCTCGTGGATGCGGTCGGAGGCGGCCAGCAGTGCCTCCGCCAGGTCGTACGGGATGCCGCTCATCCGGAAACTCTCCGCCACGGACGCGCGGTCCTGGGGCCAGCCCTGCACCCAGCGCGTGGCCAGCTGCTCCTCGCGGGCGTGCATGGAGAGCGTGGCGCCGCTCCAGTCGCGCACGGGGCCCGCCAGGCCGTAGTGGTCGATGTGGGCGTGCGTCAGCACCACGTCGCGCAACGTCGCGGGGGTCACGCCCACGTCCTCGGCGGCCTCGCGCAGGGCGCCCCGGGCCGGCGGCGTGTCAATCCCCGTATCCACCAGCACGTGCCCGTGGTCCCCCTCCAGGATCCACGCCGCCACCTCGCGCGGGGGGAACGGAAGGGGCACGGAGATGCGGTGCACGCCGGGCGCGACCTCCCGCACGGGGACGGCGGCGGCCGTCACGCGTCGCCGTCGTCGAAGAAGCGGCGTCCCTCGCGGGCCATCTCCTCCAGCAGGGCCGCCGGCGCGAAGCGCTTGCCGTAGCGCGACTCCAGCGCCCGCAGCCGCGTGAGCACGGACTGCGCGCCCTCCGTGTCCACGTACCAGAACGGCCCGCCGCGGAACGGGGGAAAGCCGATGCCGAACACGGCGCCCACGTCGCCGTCGCGGGCGGAACGCAGCACGCCCTCTTCCAGCGTGCGGATGGCCTCGTTCACCATCACCAGCCCCAGGCGCTCCTGGATGTCCTCGCGGGGCATCTCTTTCTTCGGCGGGCTGCCGAACAGGGCGTAGACGGCCTCGTCCGCATCGCCCTTCTTGCCCTCGGCGTCGTAGGTGTAGAAGCCCTTGCCGTTCTTGCGGCCCAGGCGCCCGTCCTCCACCAGCTTGTCCACGACCGTCGGCGGGTTGCCCATGCGGTCGGCGAAGGCGGCGGCCATGATCTTTCCCGCCTTTTGCGCCACGTCCAGCCCCACTTCGTCGTACAGGGTGACGGGGCCCACGGGGAAGCCCCATCCCGTCATCGCCTTGTCCAGGTCCTCCATCCGCACGCCTTCCTGCAGCAGCAGCGCGGCCTCGGCCATGTACGGCGACAGGATGCGGTTCACGTAGAAGCCCGGCGCGTCGTGCACCACGATGGGCGTCTTGCCGATCTTCTTGGCGTAGGCGTGCGCCGTGGCCGTCACCCAGTCCGCCGTCCCC
>DATING010001429.1:0-2894 GCA_035474555.1 Longimicrobium sp.
TGCTCCACCGTCAGGGAAAAGCCCGGCGAGTTGGGGATCAGCTTGGCCAGCTTGTCCGTCTCCGCGGGAGAAAAGCCCAGCGTGCGCCCCACGTCCTTGACCACGGCGCGGCTCTTCATCGTCCCGAAGGTGATGATCTGCCCCACGGCGTCGCGGCCGTACTTGTCGCGCACGTACTCGATGACCTCGCCCCGCCGCTCGAAGCAGAAGTCCACGTCCACGTCGGGCATGGACACGCGCTCGGGGTTCAGAAAGCGCTCGAACAGCAGGTCGAACTTGATGGGGCAGCAGTCCGTGATCCCCATGCAGTACGCCACGATGGACCCCGCCGCCGAGCCGCGGCCGGGACCCACGGGGATGTCGTGCCGGCGCGCCCAGCGGATGAAGTCGGCGGTGATCAGGAAGTAGCCGGAGTAGTTGAGCGAGGTGATGACGCCCAGCTCGTACTCCACCCGGTCGACGATCTCCTGAGTGAGCACCGTCTTCGGATCCGTGTCCGCCGGCGTCCCCTTGGGCGCGTAGTGCTTGAGCGCGCCCTTCCACACCCACGCGCTCAGCATCTCGTTTTCCGTGACGTATCCCTCTTCCGCCACGGGAAAGGCGGGCACGTGGTAGCCCTTGGGATACGACCAGTTGCACTCGTCGGCGATCTTGAGCGTGTTCTCCAGCACGTCCGGGCGGCCGGGAAAGCGCTCGGCCATCTCGTCGGAGTTCTTGAAGTACAGCTGCCCGTCGTACTTCATCCGGTTGGGATCGGAGAAGTCCTTGCCCAGGCCGATGCAGAGGAGAACGTCGTGCGCCTGGTGGTCTTCCGCCCGCAGGAAGTGCGTGTCGTTGGTGGCCACGATGGGCACGCTCATCTCCCCCGCCAGCTGGAAGATGCGGCGGTTCAGGTCCTCCTGCCCCTGCGAGTCGTGCCCCTGGACCTCCAGGTAGTAGTTGTCGCGGAACACTTCCTGGTGCCACGCCACGGCCTCGCGCGCCTGCTCCCAGCGGTCGTCCATCAGGTGCTGCGCGATCTCGCCCGCCAGGCAGGCCGAGGTCACGATCAGCCCCTCGGAGTACTTGGCCAGCACCTCGCGGTCGATGCGCGGCTTGCCGTAGAAGCCCTCCGTGTAGCCGAGCGACGTCAGCTTGCTGAGGTTCTTGTAGCCCTGGTAGTCGCGGGCCAGGAGGACGAGGTGGTAGTACCCCTTTTCCCCCTTGGCCTTGGTCTTCTCGTGGCGCGAGTTGGGCGCCACGTAGGCTTCCATGCCGATGATGGGCTTGAGGCCCGCCTTTTTGGCCTGCTCCTGGAACACCCACGCGCCGAACATGCACCCGTGGTCCGTGAGGGCCAGGGCGGGCTGCTCGAAGTGCTTGGCGCGCTTGATCAGGTCGCCGATGCGGTTGGCGCCGTCCAGCAGCGAGTACTCGGAATGGCAGTGCAGATGAACGAACGACATCGGCCTGGCGGGCTCCCGTTGGCGTGCGAGAAGATCGCGAAAGTGCTTGATACCCAACGATTTGCGGCGGGATCGCTCCCGGCCCGCGGTGGTGGGATTTGCTCCCCGGAATATGGGGCTACGGGCCCCGCTTGGGAAGGTGAACGGAGGTTTGGCGGGTGCCCGTGGGGCGGATGGCGAGGCGGGGCGGGGATTTACCGCATGGCCTCACGCGGAGGGCGCGGAGGACGTGGGGCGGATTACCGATCTGCGCCGCCAGTCAGAGGTGCGGAGTGCCGAGCGCCAGGAGCATCAGCCCGCCAACGCGGAGCGAGATGGCGGCACGGGCAGGCGGGAGCGAATGAATTCGCGGCTACAACTTCACACTGTCGGCCTGCGCCGACACCAACGGCACACACCCTCTACTCTGCGTACGCAGCATCGTTGCGCGCCTTCGGGACCTCCCCCGGGGACACGATCAGTTCCAGCGCCCGCCGGATCGTCTCGGAGGCGGTGCGGGTGCCGAGGATGGCCTGGGCCTGGTCGATCAGCTCCTGGCGGATGCGAAGCTGCTTACGCCGGAGAGGCTCATCAGCCGTGGCGTTCTGCTGCCCGGGAAGGATCATATCGAATCTCCGGATCGGGAGGAAGTGGACGAAAAGATGACCCGATCGCGGAGTTCGATCAAGACGCAGGCATCACCTGCGGGGACTGACAGCTGCCTTGTGGCGCGGGCGGGCAAGGATTATCCTGCGCAGCAACGTCTTTGCTGGCCTACCTGCTACATACTTCCGATCCGAATGCATTCCTGGATGAACGACCTGCGCGCGGCGGGTGCCGCGCTCGTGCTGGTGGCCCTCGCGGCGTGCGGCGGCGATGAGGAAGCGGCCAAGCCCGCGACGCCGCTGCCGGCGGGGGTGACGGCCATGGCGGCGAACGCGCGCATCGCCATGCCGGCGCCGCAGGACCCGGCGTGCCAGCCGGCCAGCATCCGCAAGGTGTTCCGCGAGTCGTCGGACTGGAACGGCTACTGGCAGTTCGGCCTGCCGGAGCACTGCCCCCGGCCGGCGCTCCCGGCGGGCTTCGACTGGGCGAAGGAGAACGTGGTGTTCGTGACCATGGGGCGCCGCGACTCGCCCGCGGACACCATCACCGTGCAGGGGACGGGCGTGGTGGGCGACTCCATGCTGGTGGTGGTGCGCCGCGTCACGCGGCAGGACGGGTGCGACGAGGCCAAGACCCGCACGTGGCCGCGCGACCTGGTTCGGGTACCCGCCGCCACCGTGCCCGCCAAGTTCGTGGAGCAGCACGTGAAGCTGCCCTGTCCCGCGGCGTGAGGATTGCTGCGGGTACCCGGATTGGGGAACAACCCCGTTTGGGCGTGGTATAGAGGGACTGTGTCGCCCGGGGGTTCGGAGGAGCGCCCGACTGCGAGCCGCCCGCGGTGCCCGTCCGTGTTCCGCTGACGTG
>DATING010001430.1:0-2206 GCA_035474555.1 Longimicrobium sp.
CCCCCTCCCGCGCAGTTTGCGGGAGGGGGTGGACGAGCCTAAGCGAGGCCGGGGGAGGGCCACCGGCGGCCCGTTACACCCCCTACACCGCCCCCACCGTCGCCTTCGTCCCCACCCCCGCGGCCGCCTGCCGGGGCCGGTTGTGGCAGGTGCGGAAGTCCACGCCCACCAGCTCCACGCCCGCCAAGTCGGCCCCGCCCAGATCCGCGTGCGTCAGCACCGCCCCGCGCAGCACGGCCGAGCCCAGGCGCGCGTCCTCCAGGATGGCGTCGCTGAGATCCGCGCCGGTCAGGTCCGCGCGCTCCAGCTTGGCGCCGGACAGGTTCGCACGCGCCAGCCGCGCCCCGCCCAGCCTGGCCTCGAAGGCTTGCAGGCTGGCGAGATCGGCCGCCTCCAGCCCGGCGCCGGTAAAGTCCGCCCCGTCCGCCACGGCGTGCCGCAGATTGGCGCCGCCCATCTGCGCACCGGCCGCCCGCACGCCCGTCAGGTCGGCGCGGTGCAGGCTGCTCTCCACGAAGCGCGCGTGCGTCAGGACGGCATCGCGCAGGTTGGCGCGGGTGAAGTCCGCGCCCGTGGCATCGGCGCCGTCCAGGTTGACGCCCTCCAGCACGGGCGGGTTCTGGGCCCCGGTGCGCAGGGTGTTGGCGTCGCGCAGAACGGCCCCCTGCATGGCCGCGCCCGTGAAGTCGGCGTCCTGCATGCAGGCGCGGCTCAGGTCCGCTCCGGTAAGCGTGGCGCCGGTGAAGTCGGCGTTCGCCAGCTCCGCGCCGGACAGGTTGGCGCGCGACAGGTCCGCGCCCTTGAGCACGGCGCGGCGCAGGTCGGCCCGGGACAGGTCGGCGCCCGACAGGTCCATCCCCGCGAGGGCGGCCCCGGACAGGTTCTGCCCCGCCAGGGAGCGCTCCGGCCCCGCCAGGCGCTGCTCCACCTCGCCGCGCGAAAGACCGGGTGCGGCCGGCGCGGCGCTGCTTGCTCCACCAAACGTTTCGCGGATGCGATCGAGGACGGACATGGTGCCTCCCGGGTGAGCTGGGGGCGCCGCCGGGGATGGCGGCAGACAGGATCCCGGCCGTACGCGGGTCCGCGCCGGCCGTTCTCCCATTTTTCGCCGCACGCTCCGTTCCCGTTTTCACCACCGCGCCGCATCGGTCGTTCGCCAGCGCCCGGATTCCGCGGCGGGGCTGGGAAAATCGGCGCTTCGGTGGATGCGATCGCGGCACATCCATCATCCCCGTCTCGTGAGGCGTACCGCGACAGGGCTGTAGCGGCCCGCGACAGGTGTGGATGGGGACGTGGAAGGGGGAGCATCCACCGAGATGGATGCTCCCCCTTTACGACCGGGCGACGTGGAGCGCTACGCGTCGAGCGAGGCTTCCACCGTGATGCTGATGCCGGCCAGCGCCTGCGAAACCGGGCAGCCGACCTTGGTGGCCTCGGCGATGTCCTGGAACGCCGAGTCCTCGATGCCGGGGACCACGGCGCGCACCCGCAGCCGCATGGTGGTGATCTTGAAGCCCTCGCCGATCTTCTCCACCGTGCAGGCCGCGTCGGTGGTCACGCTCGTGGCGGGCGTGCCGCTCTTCTCCAGCCCCAGCGCCAGCGCCATGCTGAAGCAGGCCGCCTCGGCCGCGGCGAGCAACTCCTCGGGATTGGTGCCGCCCGTGTCGCCGAACCGCGAGCCGAACGAGTAGCTCCCGCTGATTACGCCGCTCTCGCCCTGGAAGCTCCCCTTGCCCCCCTGCAGCCCGCCTTCCCACGTCGCACTCGCGTTGCGTGTAGGCATCTCCGCCCCTCCTGTCTTCCTGGTTGGCCGATTTTCGTCATCGAAGCTGATGATTTCCCTCGGCCCACAAGGTACGGAGCGCGGCGGGCTCCGGCCAGACGCGGGATGGAGATCGCCGAGGCGTGGAAGACACGAGAGGCTTGCTGGATGGGTAACGTCGCGGCGCCGGGCCCGGGGCGCCCCCACCGCTCGCTCAGGCTCGCACCTCCCCCAAAACCCCTGGGGGAGGTTAACTGCAACTGCATGGTACCCCGCCCAGCAGCACGATCTCGCCAGGGCCCAACCCTCCCCCAGGGGTTTTTGGGGGAGGGTGGGCGAGTAATGCGAGCCCGGGTGGGGGCGCCTCGGGGTCCGCTCGCGTCGATACTCCCCATCCCGCCCATCCTCCATCCACCCGGCTACGCCACGCTGGCCATCGTGGCG
>DATING010001431.1:0-2101 GCA_035474555.1 Longimicrobium sp.
GCCCCATCGTCATTTGAGCGCCTTCCCCGGCGCGCGGGGCGGCGGCTGGATGATTCGCATGTGCCGCCGGCGGGCTTCACGGGCCCGGGCCGGCGTTTTGTCTCCTATCTCGTGGTCCGCATGTCACTCCCTTTGGAAGAATCTCCCCATTCCCGCCCCGCGCGGGACGAAGAGCCCCGCAGCGGCGTCGCCACCGGCAAGCCGCTGCCCCGCCGCACCATGCAGCCCGCCGTCTCCACGCGGCTGCTGCGCATCGGCGTCGGCGCGCTGGTGCTGATCGCCCTGGCGCTGGGTGCCTGGGCCTGGCTGGCCGCCCGCACCCCCGACGCGCCCCAGATCGCCTACACGGAGCTGCTTTCCGCCGTGCGCGAAAAACGCGTGGAGTCGCTCATCGTGCGCCCCGGCGACGTGGTCATCGGCGAGTGGGCCGGCGCCGCGGGCGACGCCAACGGCGCGGAGCACGACTTTACCGTGTCGTATCCGCTCAAGGACGTGGACGGGCTGGCGCAGCGCGCGGAGGCCGCCGGCGTGGAGCTTACGCTGGCCACGGCGCCCGGACGGGCCACGCCGCGCAGCATCCTCACCCTCCTCGTCCAGCTGCTGCTGGTGGGCGCGGTCGGCTACTTCGTCTACCGCCAGGTGCGCGGCGGGGCGGGCGAGCAGGAGCTGGGCGGCACCGGCCAGAGCGACGTGACCTTTGCCGACGTGGCGGGCACCCAGGGCGCCGCGGACGAGCTGCGCGAGATGGTAGAGTTCCTGCGCGCGCCGGACCGCTTCAACGCGCTGGGCGCCCGCATCCCCAAGGGCGCGCTGCTCGTGGGCCCGCCGGGCACGGGCAAGACGCTGCTGGCGCGCGCCGTGGCGGGCGAGGCGGGGGTGCCGTTCTTTTCCATCTCCGGCTCGGAGGTCACGGGCTTCCTGGTGGGGATGGGCGCGCACCGCATCAAGTCGCTGTTCAAGCGCGCGCGAAAGAAGGGCGGCGTGATCTTCATCGACGAGATCGACGCGCTGGGCGGCAAGCGCGGCCGCAACCGCAGCCACAACGAGGACGACCGCACGCTCAACCAGCTGCTGGTGGAGATGGACGGATTCGACCCGCTGGACGGCGTGGTCGTGATCGCCGCCACCAACCGCCCGGACGACCTGGACGAGGCGCTCAAGCGTCCGGGCCGCTTCGACCGGATGGTGACCGTGAGCGCGCCCACCTCCAGCGGCCGCGAGGAGATCCTGCGGCTGCACGTGGACCGGCGCGGCATTCCCCTGCACGAGGAGGTGGACCTGGCGCGGCTGGCCCGCCTTACGCCGGGCTCCACGGGCGCGGAGCTGGCCAACCTGCTCAACGAGGCGGCCATCAACGCCGCGCGCACGGGCGACCGCAGCGTGCGCTGGACGCACCTGGACGCCGCCCGCGACCGGCTGCTGCTGGGCAAGGAGCGCAAGGGATTCCGCGCGCTGGACACGGAGCGCGCCACGGTGGCGTACCACGAGGCCGGGCACGCCCTGGTAGGCGTCCTCTGCGCGCCGGAGGACGGGCTGCACAAGGTGACCATCCAGCCCCGCGGGCAGGCCATGGGCGTCGCCTACTTCTCGCCCTCGGACGAGCGCTTCCTGTACCGGCGCAGCTACCTGGAGGCGCTGATCATGAAGGGGCTGGCCGGGCGCGCGGCCGAGGAGCTGGTGTTCGGGCACGGGGCCATCACCAGCGGCGCGCAGAACGACCTGCAGCAGGTGAACGGCATTGCCCGCAAGATGGTGTACCAGCTGGGAATGGGCGCCGAGACGGGCTTGCTGATCCACGATGGCGAGATGGGCAGCCTGAGCTCCGAGGCGCACGCGCGGATGGACCGCGAGGTGCAGGCCATCCTGGAGCGCCTGTACGTCCGCACCCGCGAGGTCGTGGCCGACAACCGCGAGGCGCTGGCGGCCCTGGCCGTGGCCCTGCTGGAGCGCGAGACGGTGGAGGGCGACGAGGCCGTGGAGATCATGGACGAGGCGGGGATGACGCGCCCGTCCTGGCTGGAGGAGGCCATGGTCGCCCCGCTGGCCCCCGCCGTCCACGGGGAGACGCTCGCCGCCTGATGCGGGGACGGGATGGATGAGG
>DATING010001432.1:0-15318 GCA_035474555.1 Longimicrobium sp.
CCGTCCCACACGAACTGCGTCGTGGCGCCGCCGTACGTCTTGCTCACGCGGCGGCCCAGCGCGTCGTAGGTGAAGGCGACGGTGTCGCCGGACGGCGTCTGCACGCGGGCCAGGCGGTTGGCGCCGTCGTACGCGTACGCCCAGCGCTGCCCGTCGCGCTCCTTGGCCACCAGGTTGGCGTCGGCGTCGTAGCGCAGCGTCCAGCCGGCGGACTGCGTCACGCGCTCCACCACCCGCCCGCGCAGCTGGCCGGGAAGGCGGAACGCGATCTCCCGCGCGCTCCGCCGGACCGGCGCGGCGGGGACGTTGCCGGCCTCGTCGTACAGGTACTGCTGCAGCCGGGCGTCCGGGTACAGCGTCGCCTTGAGGCGGCCGTCCAGGTCGTGCTCGTAGCGCGTGGCGCCGAAGCGCGCGTCCTCCACGGCCTCCAGCTGCCCGGCGGCGTCGTAGCGGTAGCCGCGCCGCAGCAGCGTCGCCCCGCCGCGGCGGGTGTGCTGCTCCAGCAACTCGCCCGTGCGCGCGTAGCGCCGCTCGCTCACCACGCCGGACGGGAGCACGCGCCGCGTCTCGCGCCCGATGCGGTCGTACTCGAACGCGAGCAGCCGGCCCCGCGGATCGTTCACCTCGCGCAGCCGGTCGCTCTCGTCGTAATCCAGCGAGAGCGTGCGGCCGAAGGGGGACGTCCGCTCCACGCGGTTGCCCACCTCGTCGTAGCGGCTCTCCACCGCCTCGCCGTTCAGCGCCTCGCGGAGTACGCGGCCCAGCGGATCGTACGCCCACTCCACCGTGGCGGCGGCGTTCTCCGCCCGCACCACGCGGCCGGCGACGTCGTACGCGAAGCGCTCCTCCGCGCCGTCCGCCAGGATGCGGCGGACCAGGCGCCCGGCCCCGTCGCGCTCCAGGCGCGTGGTCTGCCCGCGGGCGTCCGTGCTCGCCACCAGCTGCCCGGCGGCGTCGTAGCCGTAGCCCAGCGTGCGGCCGGTAAAGTCGCGCTCGCGGGTCACACGTCCCAGCCGGTCGCGCCCGAACGACCACACGCGCCCGGCCGCGTCGCGCACGCCGGCCAGGTCGCCCTCCGCGTCGTAGCGGTAGCGCGTCGTCGCGCCGGAGGGCTCCACCACGCCGCGGAGCACGCCCATGGCGCCGTACGCGTAGCGCCGCGCGCGCTCCAGCGGATCCGTCGCCTGGACGAGGTTGCCGGATGCGTCGTAGCGGAAGCGCGAGACCCGCCCCTCCGCGTCCGTCACCTCCGTGATGCGCCCCAGCAGGTCCCAGCGCATGCGCGTCTCGCCGCCCTCCGCGTCCACGCGGCGGACCAATCGCCCCCAGCCGTCGTGCTCCAGCCGCGTTTCCGATCCCGACGGCTCCATCACGCGCGCCAGGTTGCCGGCCGCATCCCACTCCAGCGCGGTTTCCCGCCCCAGCGCGTCCGTCACGCGCACGGGAAGCCCGTGATCATCCAGCCCGTAGCGCGTCTCCCCGTCCACGGGATCGATGACGGCGACGACGTTGCCGCGCGCGTCGAACTCGCGGTACCAGGCGGCGCCCAGCGGGTCCATGCTCGCGTGGGCGTTGCCCGCCTCGTCGTACTGCGTCCAATGCTCGGCCCCGGTGGCATCGACGACGTTGGTGGGGCGGCCCTGCTCGTCGTAGCCGTAGCCGACGCTGTTGCCCAGCGGGTCCGTCTCGCTCCACCGGCGGCCGTTCTCGTCGTACTCCGTCAACCGCTCGGCGCCGGCCGCGTCCACCTCGCGGATGACCAGGCCCAGCGCGTTGTACTCGTACAGCGTCGTGGCACCGCGCGAATCGGTGACGCGCGTCTCGCGGGCAAAGACGTCGTACTCGATGCGCCGCGCGTACAGGCCGCCGTCGCCCCAGGTGCGGGTGCAGCGGGCGTTCTCGTCCGTGCCGTCCCAGGCGAAGCGGAACGTCAGCCCCGCGCGGTCGGTCTCCGCCGTCAGCAGGTGGTGCGCGTAGCGGTAGCGGAAGGGCGAGCCGTGCGCATCCCGCGCCTCCGCCAGGTCGCCAGAATCCGCATCGTACGCGTACTCCACCAGGGACACGCGCTGGGCGGCGTCCTCTGGATGGGGGGCGGTGATGCGGACGATGCGGCCGTTCGCATCCGATTCCACCTCCAGCCGCCGCCCCGCGCTGTCCGTGATCCCCGCCAGGCGCCCCGCCGCGTCCCGATGCAGCTCGATCGCGTTGCCGTTGCGGTCCTCCATCCGCGCCAGCGGCACCTCCACCGGCCCGTCCACGGGGACGAGGCGGAAGGTCGATTCACCGGTCGCCTCGTCCCGCTCCTCCACCCGGCGCAGGCGCAGGCGGAAGGGGCCGGTCAGGAAGTGGTACAATCCGCCGCCCGCGTCCTCCGCCAGCCGGTAGCCCTGCCGGGTGCGATGCAGCGTCAGCCGCTCCTGCGCGTTCCACGACGGCGCGTCCTCCGTCGGCGGCGCGAACGCGGCGTGCCGGCCGTCCGCCAGCCGCACGACGACGGCATCGTCCTCCGCCCAGAGCGCCAGGTCCAGCGAATGGTGCCAGCCGTGGCCCAGCGGCCCCGCGTAGGTGCTCGTGCTGTACCACACGCGCTCCCAGGTGAGCGGCAGCGGCCCCGGCAGGGCGAAATCCACCGCGTCCGTCAGCACCTTGCCCGTGGCCACGTCCACCGGGTGGCCCGTGAGCGTGCAGATGGAGCGATGGACCCGGTTGCGCCCCTTGCTCGCCGCGGACACGCCGATGCGCGTCATCAGCCCGTCCGCCGCGCTGTGCATGGCGTTGGAGGTCGCCTTGGCCGCCTTCTGCGCGATCTTGCTGTTCTTGAGCCGCTTGAGCCCCTTCCCCAGCCCCCGCAGCGCCACCATGCTCCCCGCGCCGATCAGCAGGCTGGTGAGCGAGATGGTGGGCGACCCGCCGACCAGCGCCGGCTTGCCGAGGGGGATGGGAAGGACGATGCTCGTGGGCAGCAGCAGCGAGCGCGTCTTGCCCTTGCGCGGCTTCTTGCCGAAGAGGCGCGGCGGCGCGGGAAAGCCGATGCTCTGGCAGGTGAGCACGGGGAGCAGGCCGTAGCTGGCCGCCTCGCCGTCGAAGCTGGCCGTGCTGGAGCCCATGAACATCTCCCCCTCGTTGCCGGGGGGAAGCACGAAGGTGCCGCCGATGGGAAAGTGGAACGGCAGGGTGCGGCCCAGGCTCCCCGCCGTGGCGCGCGGCAGCCCGTTGATGAAGACGGTGGCCCCGATCCACGGCAGGTAGTCGAACGGGTCGAACAGGAAGCCGATGAACGGGTGCGGCATGGGGCCCATGGGAGCGACGATGTGGATGTCGATCCCCAGCACCGGGTCGAAGTGCTTGGCGGCGGGCATCATGAGGCCACCTCCTCCGGTTGGGCCGCGGCGTCCGCGGGCTCCCAGTCCGGCCCCAGCAGCGCCTCCATCCGCGTGCGGACGGGCGCCGGGTCCATCCCCCGCGCGTCCGCCAGCCGCAGCAGCGCCGCGCCCACGTACGGCAGCGTGGAGGTGCCCCGCTCCTCCTCCTTCATCCGCTCACCGACTTTCAGCGCGGCCTCCGCGCACCGCCACGCCTCGTCCGGCGCGCCGGCCTGCTCGTGGCAGTACGCGGCCATCCGCCAGCTTTCTATCGTCATCAGCGCGTCCTCCGCCTGCTCCGCCACGGGCGCCGTCTCCGCGTACAGGGGCGCCGCCTCCGCGTAGCGTTCGTCGCCGACCAGCGCGCCGGCCTCGGAGAGCCGCGCCTGCACCAGCAGCTTGTTCGCGCCGGGCTCCTTGCGCCCCACGGCGCCCTCGGAGACCACGCGCCCGCGGCGGTAGCTGGCGAGCGCATCGTCCAGCCGGCCGCTGGCGAGATATCCGGCGCCCAGCGCGGCGTGCACGGCCACCTGCATGTCCGACCACCCCATCCGCTCGGCAATGGAAAGCGCCGCCCGCCCGTCGCGCGCGGCCGCCTTCATGTCGCCGCGGCCGGATGCCTGCGCCACGCCGACGAACGACCGGCGAAAGCGGTCGCCCGGATCGTTGCCGCCGCTCCCCCGCGCCAGGGCGGCCATGGCGCCGCCCATGTCCAGGTCCAGCGGCTCGCTCACCACGCGCTCGCGGTCCGCCGCCAGCGCATCCAGCACGGGGCTTTCCGCGGAATCCACAACCAGCAGGCGCACGGTCTCCGGCAGGTGCGGCAGGACGGCCAGGATCCACCCCTGCCACGCCGCCACGTCCGACACGGAGCCGGGCGCCAGGACGAGTGCCAGGTGGTCCATCAGGTCCGCGTGATACGCCTGGAGCGACGACACGGCCTCCGCGAAGGGGTGCGGGCCGGGGGGATCCGCGGGCGTCCACTCCGCCGCGATCCCCTCCGCCGCCAGCCCCTCGCGCGTCTCGTCGTACTGCGCGCGGAGGTCGGCCACGAGCGCGCGGCTGTAGCCGGCCCGGTCCGCGAAGGGCGTTTCCAGGCGGATGAAGAGGTCGGGCATCTCGCCGACATCCTCGTTCTGCACCTCCACGAACGCGTCGACCATGCGGACGTCCTCGCGCCCCGCCACCCAGCGCAGCAGGCGCGCGCGCGGGTTCGCCGTAAAGGCGCTCCAGCGCGCGCCCAGCTCGTCCAGGCGCTGCTCGATCGGGTTCCGCCGCCGTACTGCTGGCATGAGACAGGACCGTTCAGGTGCGGGGCCGGGGCGGCGTGCCCGGCCCGGTGTATTCGGTTACGGGTCGCGCCGGCGCAGGGGGATCCGCTTGATGCGCGGCTCCGCCGGCTCCTCCGGCTGCGCGGGCGCCGGCACGGGGACGGCGATCCGCGGGGGCGCGGCCGGCGCCGATGCCGGCTGCGGATTCGCGCCCGTCTGCGCTCCCGCCGGCGCGCCGAACGACGGCTGCGTCCCGAACGAGGACCCGGCCCCGGCCGGCGGCTGGCCGCCGAACGAAGTCTGCGTCCCGAACGCCGGCTGCCCGCCGAACGACGGCCCTGCGCCGAAAGAAGGCTGCGCGCCGAACGAGGACGGGGACGGCGCCGGCTCCTGCGCCTCGGCGATGAGGCCGCGGCCGCGCTGGTACAGGACCGCGCGGCGGATGCGGTGCCCGCCCTGGTGCAGCGTCACCCGCAGCGACGAGAGCGTGGCCACGTCCGGCGGCGTCTCGAAGTTCACGGCGAAGTTGCGCTGCCGCGGGTCCTCCACGCGCACCGTCCGCGACAGGGGGCGCGTAAAGCCGCCCGCCGGGTTCACCCGCACGTCCACCTCGAAGCCCTCGCCCACCTGCCAGGGCGTCAGCCCCTGCCCGTCCCCGACGAGGAGCACGCGGTACTCGTGCTGTCCCGGCAGGTTCATCTGCGCGAAGTCGAAGGTCAGCAGGTCACCGTCGCGCTGCGGGTGCCCCGGCGTGGCGATGGCCACGTAGAATCCCTCGCCCCCGTCCTCCAGCAGGAAGCGGAGCGAGTCGATGGAGCGGTTGATCCGGTAGTCCACGTACCGGGCCTCCAGCGCCTCGAACAGGCGCCGCAGCCGGTTCAGCGTCTGCTCCGAGCGCTCCAGCGAGTAGCGCACGTCCTCGCGCGGGCTCCACTCGCGGCGGGCGGCCAGGCTCTGCCGCTCCTCCTCCAGCAGCGTGTCGTATCCCGCGTCCGCCCCCGTCAGCGAGCGGAAGTACAGGCGCGTGGCGGCGCTCAGGTCCAGCGCGATGGCCACGCGGCGCCCCGCCCGGTCGATCTGCTGGAACAGGCGCTGAGGCGGCATGGACGCGTCCAGGATCTCGTACGCGCAGTGGTCCAGCGCCAGCACCGCCCGCTCCACGAAGGCCAGGATGTCGCGGTCCGACGTCGTATCCACCCCGCGCAGGGCGATCTGCTCGGCGTAGGCGGCCACCGTGCGGTGCAGCTCGGAGTAGCGCCCGGCCAGGTCCGCCACGTCCGCCCGCAGCCGGTTCCATCCCCCGTGCAGCGCGCTGTGGGCCAGCACGAAGGCGCAGGGGGGGATGAAGTGCCCGTCCGCGTCGAACCCCAGCGTCTCGCTCACCCGGCGGATTCGGCCCACGACCAGCGCGTGCTCCGCCACCTCCGGATCCGCCCCCAGCCGTACGGCGTAGGAGGGACGGCGCAGGGCCGCGTGGGTGGGATTTGCGTCGTCCTCGCCCACGGACGCGGGATCCTCCTCCTTTTCCCCCGTGCGGACGACGTAGACGAGCGACTCGTTCACCCCCGCCAGCGCGGCCTTGTCCACCTCCACGCCCACGGGATCGGTCTCCGGGATCTCCACGATCTCCCCCGCGGGGGTGATGCCGCGCGCCGAGACCACGCCCACCCGCACGGTCTGCCCGTTGTCATGGACGAAGAGCTGCGGATCGAAGGCGGCGAGCCCCGTGCGGGTGGCGTCCACGCGCAGCCCGCCCCCCACCAGCCCCGCCCCGGGCACGCAGTAGCGCACCAGCCACCCGACCGACTGGTCTACGTAGCGGTCCTGGCGCGTGAAGTGTGCGGGGGTCAGCAGCATCCCCGTCACCCAGTTGACCGACTTGAGCCCGTCCCGTTCCATGCTCTCGGATCTCGCTCTCAGGGTGTGCCCAGGCGGGCGTTGACGCCCAGCGTGGGCGCCGCGTGCGGGTCGCCCAGGCGCGGCGGGTTGGCCGGGTCGCCCACCATCCACCGCTCCCGCACCCCCGCGCACAGGTGGGCGGGCAGGATCAGCCGGTACAGCGCGTCGCGCTCGCCGCGCATCTGGTCCGACAGGGCGTGCGCGCGGTACCCGTCAAGCTCCACGGGGCCAAAGGTCACCTCCAGCCGCCGCACGCCCAGCGCGCCCGTCCCCGCGACGGTGTCCACCCCCAGCCGCGAGTTGGCGCTCCCCACGCGCGTCTGCCGGCTGGCCGCCAGGGGGACGAGGCCCGGCACCGTGCGCACGTTCTGCACGGGGAGGCCGAAGACGACGCGAAAGGCCAGGGGCACGGCGTCGGCCCGGCCAGCCACGCGGTGCAGCGCGGGGAGAACGCGGGCCAGCGCGTACCACCGCTCGCGCGCCCAGGGCGTGGGATCGATGCCGAAGATGTCCTCGATCCAGCGCCGCGCGCTGGCCGGATCGTCCGGGTGAAGGGCAAGAAACTGACCCGCCTCGCGCACGTGGTGCACCAGCTTGTGCACGGGATTGTCGAAGATGGCGAACAGTCCATCCACCCCGAATTCCCCGTCGCGCGCGTCCCGCAGGGGGTACGGCAGGCTCTGCACCCCGCCCTGCCCCGCCACGGACAGCGTCACACGCGTGTACGGGCCGATGCGCGTTCCCGGCGGGGGCAGCTGCTTGACCACCGTGCCGTCCGGCCACCCCGGCCCCGCGCTCCGCACGACGATCTTGTCCACCTCCAGCCCCAGCCGCACCAGCGAGGCGATGGCCGAGTCCATGTCGTGCCGCACCCCGCGCGTGGGGGTGCACAGGTCGGGCATGCGCATCACCGGGCACCTCGCCCGTCGTCCAGCTGCACGCGGATGTGCTGCCCCAGCACGGCGCGCGACTGAAGGTCCGCCTCCAGCAGCTCGCGCATCCGCGGCAGCTCCGCGCCGGGGTCCGCGAAGTCCGAGCGGCGCACGACGACGACCACGGTCTCCACCCGCTGGGGCACGCCGTCCAGCACCTCCGTCCCCGACTCCACCCGCACGGCGTGGATGCGCGGCTCGAAGACGCGGCAGGCGATGTCGATGTCCGCCACCGTCACCACCCGCTCGCGGGTGCGCAGCAGCTCGGCGAAGCGCAGCTTGGCGGGCCCGTACTCCGGCGGCGCGCTCCCCCCGCGGGAAAGGGTGAGGTTGGAGACCTGCGCCGTGACGTTGGCCAGCGCGGCGTCGATGCGCCGCAGGTCGCCCGCCTGCAGCCCGTTGGCGCGGTCCCCGTCGGAGACGAGCAGGCGGACGATGGCGTACGCGTCGAAGCGCCCGCTGTCCGTGCGCGCCGGGCGCAGCTCGAAGCGGCCGTCGCGAAAGCGGTAGCGGGCGGTGGGGAGCGACGAGTCCACGTCCGACTCCGCCACGTAGTGCGTCCCCGACTCGCCGATGACGGAGCGCACGCCCAGCACGTAGCGCTCGCGGCTCCCCTCCGGCTCGAAGCGGACGACGGTCCCCATCCGCGTGAACACCACCTGCTCGCTGAACACCTCCACGTTGCTGGCCGTCACGCAGTTCACGGCCACGCGCTGGATGGCGTTCGCCACGCCGCGCACCCCGGCCGGCAGGGGGATCTGCACCCAGGCCAGGGGCTCGTCCAGGGCGCCGCGGTGCTCCTCCGGCAGCAGCAAGCGCACGGCCTCCCCCAGGGCCACGGGGACGGCGCAGCGGTGGCGGCGGTCCGCGGGGATGTCGGGGAACACCCACACCTGCGGGCCGAACGCGCCCTCCGCCAGGGGAAAGTCCCCGCCGCGCGCCGGGCCGTCCTCCGCCCCGGCGTGGAACCAGCCCAGCCGCTGCACCCCGCCCCGCCCCGGCCGCGTGCGCAGGATGGCCGCCTCGCTCACCCGCCCCTCGTCGCTCAGCAGCTGCCAGGGGCTGCGGCGCAGGGCCTCGGCCACGGGGCCGTCGGGGGGAAAGAGCTCAATGAACAATCCCAGCCCCGACAGGTGCGCGGCGTCCGTGCGAAAGGCCAGGAACATCGTGGGCGCCGTGTTGCCGATCCCCGGCAGGGGCACGTTCCCCGGCGGAATGGGCGCGCCCTCGCCGGGGAGGGTGGCGCCGGGGAGCACGTGCAGCCGCCCGCTCTCGTACACGCCCGCAAAGGCGAGCTCCGTGGACGCCAGCTGGATGGTCACGTCCGGGGTGAAGGGAATCGCCTCCCCCGTCCGGTTGTATCCGATGAGCGTGGTCTCGGCGGGGAGCGGCTCGCGCTGCTGGATGTCGGTGAAGCCGGCCACCACCTGGGCCGGCTGCCCCACGCGCGGGGGCATCCCCAGCCCGCTCACCAGGTCGTCGAACACGGCGGCGGGAAAGCTGTACTCCGCCTCGGCGTAGACCTGGGCGATCTGCACGGCCAGGGCGTGGAAGAGCGTGGCCAGCACGGGGTCCTGCTGCGGCTGCGTGCCGAAGCGGTCCGCCATGGCCGTGCCGAACTCCCGCCGCAGCTCGCCGGCGATGTCGGCGGCGGTGCGCGCCGCGGTGCCCAGGGTGGTGGTGCGATCCGTCATCTGCCCCGTGTGAATGCCTGGTTCCAAGTGCCGAGTGCCCAGTGCCGAGTGCCAAGTCGTTCACGCGGGCACTGGGCGGTCGGTGCCTGGGAACCTCTGTTCTCCGCCGCGCCCCGCGCCGGAGTCCCGTCCCTCTCGTCCCCCATCCGCCCCATCCGCCGGAGGCGATCCCTCGTCCTGCCTCTCCGATCCGGCCGCTAGACGACGATGCGGGTGTGCTCCATCCGCCCGCCCTCGATGGCCAGGGCGATGCGAAAGTGCCGCTCGCCCAGCACGCGCTCCGGCGCCGTCGTCACGGAGTGCACCCGCGCCCAGCGCACCTCCAGCCCGCGCAGGGCCGCGTTCAGCGCGTCCGCCAGGGGCTGCTGGTCGTGCAGCAGCGGGTTGGCGGCGGCGAACACCTCCTGCAAACCGAACCAGCGCGCGTGCCCCCAGCTGCCGGCCGGCGTGGCCGCCATCACCTTGAACAGCTGCACGAGCGAATCCACCGCGTCCGCGCGGGCCAGCTGTCCATCCGGCTCCACGCGCAGGGGGAGCGAAAGCATCGGCTCGACCATCTCAGGCTCCGTTCATTCGCCTTCGTCCCCGTCGTCCAGCGGTTCCGCCGGCGGCGTGTACCCGCTGTGCGGCACGCGGGGGAGCACGGAATCCTCCTTCCGCACGCCCTCATACAGCTCCCACGCGCCAGACAGCCGCTCGCACGAGAACGCTCCCTGGAAGCGGAACACGTCCCCCGAGCCGTTCCCGTACGCCAGCGCGATCCGGCCGTCGCGCGGATCGAGCGCGAGCGACTCCAGCGGGCGCGGCGACCCGAGCTCGCCCTCCGCCTCGCGCGTGGCCCCGCGCCACGCCGTGCCCTCCTGCCAGAGCGAGATCTCCGTCCCCGAGGCGTCACCCGTCTCGGCCGAAAGCGTCACGTCCGAGAACACCAGCGTGTCCCGCCCGCCGCCGACGGAATCCGCGCTCAGGCACGCGAACGCCGTCTGCGGCTGGGACGCCGGGACGGCAGCGGGCGATTCGGCGGCGGCGCGCGGGGCGGCGGCAGTCTGCCCGGCGGAGGCCTCGGGCGCGCGGTCCGCGGACGCCGTTCCGCAGCCGGCCAGGGCGATGCCCAGGAGGGTGGTCGCGAGGGCGCGCATGCTACGGCTGCCGGCTGATGTGGATGTGGTTGTTGTGCTGCAGCTGCAGCCGGAGCAGCCGGGCCGCCGTGGTGCCGGCGCCCATGTCGCCCGGGCGCCGCAGCACCTGCTCCGCACCTGCCCGGGCGGCCTTGTACAACCCCGCGGGACCGTAGTTCTCGCGCACCTCGGGCATGGCGCGCGCCGCGTCCTGCACCCGCTTGACCAGCGCCCGCGCCGCCGGATTGGCCGTGCTCCCCTGGCCGATGTCCACGCCGTTGATGGCGCTGATGTCCACCGCCAGCCGCCGCCCGTGGTTGCCCGTGTCGCCGGGGCGGTAGCCGCTGGAGAGCTGCAGGTCCACGCCGGCCTCGTCCGCCAGCTTCTGCGCCATCTCCATCGTGCGGGGATCCACGTTCCGGTTGGGATTGTCCGCCGCGCTCCAGGTGACCCTGCGCCGCGGCTTGGGCGCCGCGGCCTGCTTGGCGACGGGGCGCCGCGTGGGGCCGCCGGGCGTGGGCGCGTCGGTGCTGCTGCGGGGCGGCGCGGGCGCGGGGCGCGGGCGGGCCTGCTGCGCACTCGGCTTCGCGGGCGGGCGCGCCGGGGCGGGCGGCGGGGTGCCCGCGGCGCCCGGCTGCGTCTGCACCACGGCGCCCTTCTGGATGAGCGTGCCCCCGGCGATGGTTTCCAGGTTGCCGCCGGCGTGCACGGCCGCGTTCCCCTTGGCCTTGATGCCCACGGTCCCTTCCGCCGCCAGGACGTAGCCCTTGGTGACGGTCGTGTGGTCGTTGCCGCCGATGGTGCGGATGGCGTCCTTGGCGACCGTCTCCGTGTACTTCTGGCACTCGATGCGCAGCTCGCCCGCGGCTTCCAGGTGCAGGTCGCCCTGGCTGACGATGGTCAGCTTCGGAGCCCCGCCCTCGCCGCTGCTCAGGCGGACGCGGCACTTGCCGCCCGCGCTGTAGATCTCCACGGCCTCGGCGCCGCCGGCCTCCTCCAGCCGGATGGTGTTCCCCGCCTTGGTCTGGATCTGCTTGGTGCCCGGCGCGTGGCCCGCCTTGTCGCCGCCGTTCCAGAGGGAGCCCAGGACCAGCGGCCGCTCCGTGTCCCCCTGCTCGAATCCCACGACGACCTCATCGCCGACCTCGGGAAGGAAGCCGACGCCGCGCCCGTTGCCCGCGTACACGCTGGCGACGCGCACCCAGCCGCTCTTCTCCTCCGCGCCCATCCAGGGATAGCGCACGCGCACGCGGCCCATCTTCTCCGGGTCCTCGTTCATCACCACCAGCGCCGTGACGATGCCGGGGATGCGCGATCCCGCCGGGGCCTGGGGCGCGCGGTAGGCGGCGAACGGCGTGGCGCGGAAGGCGTTGGCGTACTGCTGCCCATCCCACACGTGCACCACCTCCGTCAGGCCGAACGCGCCCGTCGTCGGCAGGCGCCAGTGCTCGCCCTCACCCACCTCCACCCGCTCGCCCACGTGCAGGGCGGGACGCGTGCTCTGCCCCTCCACCCACACGGCGTTCCCCAGGGCGCGCGCGCTCTCGCGCTGCAGCGCCGTGCGGTGGTCCGCCAGCGTGGGCGTGCGGCTGGTGAAGGCGAGCACGCCGGGATCGCCGCCGCCGGCCGCCTTGGTCGATCCGCGCTCGACGGCGGCCACGAGGGTCGCCGCGCCGCCCAGCGTCTCCGGCGCCTTGCGCACGCCGTGAAAGCGGTGGTCGCGCTTTTCGCTCGCCTGGTACAGCGCGCCCTTCATCCCCGCGTTCACGGGCTGGGCGTGGCTTGTCAGCGACAGCAGGTCGATGCCCCACGAGAGCGGATGCGACGTTTCCTTGAATCCGCCGCGCAGCTCGATGCCATCCTCCGTGGACAGCATCAGCAGCCCCTGCTCGTCCGCCAGGCGGGCCAGGAAGGTCCACGCGCTCTCGTCGTACTGCACGTAGTTCAGCTGCGTCCCGCCCGCCGGCGCTTCACCCGCGAGCCTGGCGCCCAGGGCGCGCACGACGTCCGCCAGCGTGTGGTTGGGATAGTACCTGGTGTCGCGGTGCCGGTCCCACCGGTGCGACAGCGTCCTGGCGGAGACGACGAAGCGCGACGCCGCGTGCGCCAGGTGCTCTTCGCGCGCGCTCACCAGCTCGCCGCGAAAGATCTCGTGCTCCGTCAGGCCATCGGAGATCACGGCGCGCACGGGCGCATCCAGCAGCTCCTCCAGCTTGACCCCGAAGCCCGGCACGGGCGCCGCCTGCGACGACGATCCATCCGCCGATCCCCCGGCCCCGCCGGACGCGCCGTTGGAGCCGCCCGACCCGTTGGATCCCCCCGCGCCGCCGGACAGGAGCGCGTCCAGCTCGCCCAGCGACCCGGCGTCCCGAAAGAACACCAGCTCGCAGGCCGCCGGAGACCCCACGGCCTCGGCCACCTCCAGGCGCTCCACGCGGCTGCCGTGCAGCACGTGGGGACCGACCTCGACGCGAAGCGTTACGGACATGACCCGCTCCAGGAACGATGAACTCGCACGTGCACTCTCCCGTCCGCGCGCGGCGGGAAACCTGCGCTACCGCGGCCCCAGCGCCGACCGCGCGATGGGCACCAGCGTCTCCACCCGGGCCGCCTTCACTCCGACGGCGTACCGGACCCCGTCCTCCTCCCACCACAGCTTCGCGTCGCTGCACACCGCCCCGCACGTCGCGTCCACGAAGTGCCCCGTGATGCCGTCCGCCAGCGGAACGGGCGTCCCGCCCGGCGCGTCCTCCGCGCCCGCGATCCGCTCGCCGGAGACGCTGCCGTAGCGGCACCAGTTTCCGCCGTCGCAGTCCGAGGCCAATCCGATCATCAGCACGTATCCGGCCGGGTCCGCGCGCTCCACGATGGCGAACGCGGAGTCCGGCGGCTCGTCCTCCCATCCCAGCACCTCCGGCAGCCGCAGCGGGATGCGCACCTCGCTCCGCAGCCGCGGCAGCACCGGCGTCCAGATCGGGTTCTCCGGCTCCGCCGCGGCCTGCGGAGCCTCGATCACCGCTTCCGGCCCCCTCGCGACGGCGGCCGATGCGCCCGTGTCCGCGCTCCCGGACGAAGGGGCGGATGTGGCGGATGGAGACGGCTCCACCTCCGGCACCTGCGCGTCCGGCCCCGCCCCGCCGCATCCCCCCGCGAGCAGGAGGAGGGCGATGGCGACGAGCCGGGCCGGCGGATTACTTCCAGTCATCGCACGACCCCAGCGCCGTCTTGTACTTCTCCGCGTAGCCGGCGATCAGGTCCGCCTTGTCGGTGCCGTTGATCACCCGGCGCGCGTTCCTGAAGTCCGTCCTGGTGTCGTTGATGTACCGGCTGATCTTGGCGCCCGTGAAGGTGCCCTTCTTCATCCCCTGCACGGCGATCTTGGCCGCGTTGGCCGGCACCGTGGCCAGCTCCGGGTGGCCGATCAGGTCGATCCCCAGGCGGCGGCCCCAGTCGGCGTAGTTGGTGCGCCCCGTGATCTGCACGTAGCCGCGGCCCTCGAAGCGCAGGCCGTCGCCCCGTTGCGTGTTGCCCAGGTCCGTCCGCCCCTCGTAGTCCTTGTGCGGGCGCAGCTCGGTCATGGTGCGGCCCAGGCCGGACTCGTGCTGGGCCGTGGCCAGCAGGTACGCCGCCTGGTCCCGCGAGTAGCCCGCGGCTTTGGCCTCGTCCAGCAGCAGGGGGATGGAGCTCCGGGCGTGCTCGCGCAGCCGGGGCGGCGCGGCGGCCACGAGCGCCTCCAGGCAGGGCGTGCTGCGCGGCGCCGGGCGCGCGGCCTGCCGTCCGGGCCCGCCGGGCGTGCGCGCGTCGCCACTCGTCCGCGGCGGGGCGGGCGCGGGGACGGCGCGCCCCTGCTGCGCGCTGGCGGGCGGGCGCGGACGCGGCGGGGCCACGCGCTGCGGCACGTGGCCGGAGGGCTGGATCTTCGCCTCCACGCCGTTGGCCGTGAACGTCCCCCCCGCCTGCAGCGTGAGATTCCCGGCCGTTGCCTGCAGCGTGGCGCCGCCAGTCGAAGCCTGCACGTCCACCGTCTGCGCCTCCAGCGCAGAGGTGCCGTTCACCTTGTGCGTGAGCGCGCCGCTGATCTGCTTGGACGCGTCGCCCTTGACGTTCTGCACCAGGCGGCCGGCCTTGAGCACCACCTCGTTGGCGGCCTCGATGGCCATGTCGCCCTTGACCACCACCGTCACCGTGGGCGTGCCGCCGTTCGCCAGCCGCATGCGTGCCGAGCCGCCGGCGCTGTAGAGCTCCACGGCCTCCGCGCCGCCGGCCTCCTCCAGGCGGATGGTGTTCCCCGCCTTGGTCTGGATCTGCTTGGTCCCCGGCGCGTGGCCCGCCTTGTCCGCGCCGTTCCACAAGGAGCCCAGGACGAGCGGCCGCTCCGTGTCGCCCTGCTCGAAGCCGACGACCACCTCGTCCCCCACCTCGGGAAGGAAGCCGACGCCGCGCGTGTTTCCCGCGTAGACGCTGGACGTGCGCACCCACCCGCTGCGCTCCTCCGCGCCCATCCACGGGTAGCGCACGCGGACGCGGCCCATCCCCCCGCTGTCGTCGTTCGCCACGACGATGGCCGTCGCCACGCCGGCAAGGGGGGACGCGGACGGCGCCTCCGGCGCGCGGTACGCCGCGAAGGGCGTGGCGCGGAAGGCGTTCTCGTACTGCTGCCCGTCCCAGCGGTGCACGACTTCGACGAGGCCGAAGGCGCCTGTCGTGGGCAGGCGCCAGGTCTCGCCTTCGCCCACCTCGATGCGCTCGCCGGCACGGAGGGCGGGGCGCGTGCTGCGCCCTTCCACTGCCACGGCGTTGCCCAGCGTGCGCGCGCTTTCGCGCTGCAGCGCCGCCCGGGCATCCGCCAGCGTGGGCGTGCGGCTCGTGAACGCCAGCACGCCGGGATCGCCGCCGCCGGCCGCCTTGGTCGACCCGCGTTCCACCGCGGCGACGAGCGTGGCCGCGCCGCCCAGCGTCTCCGGCGCCTTGCGGATGCCATGAAAGCGGTGGTCGCGCTTTTCGCTCGCCTGGTACAGCGCGCCCTTCATCCCCGCGTTCAC
>DATING010001433.1:0-2287 GCA_035474555.1 Longimicrobium sp.
TTGACGACGAGCCGCCGCCCGCGGACATGAAGTGCGAAAAGTGCGGCGGCACCGTGTTCCGCTCGTTCCACACCAGCGTGGGCGACGAAGCGGCGGACGACTTTCGCGACAGCACCGAGCGCGACCTGGACCCCGACGACGCCGAGGGCGACGTGATGCCCGGCGACGTGATGGACCTGAACAACATCTAGGCACGCCTCCCGCGCGTCCCACCGCCCGCGGCACGAGATCCGTCTCGCGCCGCGGGCGGTCCGCGTTCGTCCATCCGCCGCCGCCGCACGCCTCTTTCCCCTGTCCCCGCGCCACCGCCGCCCGTATCGTGTCGCCGTCGCGGGGCCGGGTACACGATGTGCTACCTGCCATGCGCCGGCGCCGGAGAACGGACGGGGCGCCACGGACCTCAACCAACATTCAGGGGCGGATGTCATCCACATCCAACGGCCGCACGCTCTTCACGGGGAGCGGCGTGGCGCTGGTCACGCCGTTCACCACGGACGGCGGCATAAACGAGGGCGTGCTGCGCGAGCTTGTGCGCTTTCAGCTTCGGGGCGGCACGGACGCGCTGATCATCAACGGCAGCACGGGCGAGGCATCCACCATGTCGCCCGACGAGCAGCGCCGCACCGTGGAGATCGCCGTGGACGAGGTACGCGCCGGCGACCGCCGCATCCCCGTGGTGGCCGGGTGCGGCGGCAGCGACACGGCCGCCGTGGCGCGGCTGGCGGCCGAGGCGCGCGCGGCGGGGGCCGATGCGCTGCTGGTGGCGCCGCCACCGTACAACAAGCCGCCGCAGCGCGGGATCATCGCCCACTTTCGCAAAGTGATGGACGCGGCGGACCTGCCCACCATCGTCTACAACGTCCCCGGGCGGACGGCGTGCAACATCCTCCCCGAGACGGTGGAGGAGATGGCGGCCGACGAGCGCGTGGTGGCCATCAAGGAAGCCAGCGGCGACATCGTGCAGGTGGCCGAGATCGCGCGGCGCGTGGGCGACCGCGTGGACCTGTTCAGCGGCAACGACGACCAGGTGGTGCCGCTCATGTCGCTGGGCGGCAAGGGCGTGATCTCCGTGCTGGCCAACGTGGCCCCCGCGGAGGTGTCGCGGATGGCACACGCGTTCCTGGACGGCAACACCGTGGAGGCGTGCGCGCTGCAGCTCCGGCTGTTGCCGCTGGTCACGGCGCTCTTCCGCGAGTCCAACCCCATGCCGGTCAAGGCGGGCGTGGAGATGCTGGGATTTGCCGTGGGCGAGCCGCGGCTGCCGCTGGTACCTGTCTCCGACGCCGTGCGCGGCGAGGTGGAGGCGGCGATGCGGGACCTGGGGCTGCTGCGGAGCTGACCATCGTGGCGGAACCAGTGCGGATCGTCCTGAGCGGCGCCACGGGGCGCATGGGCCAGACGCTGGCGGGATTGATCACGGACGACGACGCGACGGCGCTGCTCGGCGGGATTGGGCGGATGCCGGAGCGGGGCTGCGACATCGGCTGCGTGATCGTGGAGACGCCGGAGACGGCGGGGCCCTGGATGCGCGAGGCAGACGTCGTCATCGACTTCTCCGCGCCGGAGCTGCTCGTCCGGCTGCTGGAGATGCACGGCGACGCGCTGGCCGGCAAGGCGATCGTGGTGGGGACCACGGGGCTGGGGGACGCGGAGCAGGCGCTGCTGGCGCGGCAGGCGGAGCGCTCGGCCGTGCTGCAGGCCGCCAACTTCAGCGTGGGCGTGAACCTGCTGGTGGCGCTGGCGGAGCAGGCCGCGTCCGTGCTGGGCGACGACTACGACGTGGAGATCGTGGAGGCGCACCACCGGCGCAAGGTGGATGCGCCCAGCGGGACGGCCCTCGCGCTGGGCGAGGCGGTGGCGCGCGGCCGCGGCGTGCCCCTGGCGGACGTGCGCGTGGACGGCCGCAGCGGCCGCCCCGGCGAGCGCCCGCGCGGCGAGGTCGGCTTTCACTCCGTGCGCGGCGGCGACATCGTCGGCGAGCACAGCGTGATGCTGATCGGCGAGCGGGAGCGGATCGAGCTGGGGCACGTGGCGCAGGACCGCGCGCTGTTCGCGGAAGGCGCCCTGCGCGCCGCGCGGTGGATGGCAGGCCAGGCGCCGGGGACCTACACGATGCGCGACGTGCTGGGGCTGTAGGGGGGCCCTCACCCGGGTTCGTAAACCTCACCCACCCTCTCCCACAAACTGCGTGGGAGAGGGTATACACCCCAGCCCGTGCACGGCGGCTGGCTTCCGCTGGAATTGCAGTTCTCCCCCTCTCCGCGAGGAACGAGCGGGGAGGGGGCCG
>DATING010001434.1:0-10525 GCA_035474555.1 Longimicrobium sp.
GCAAGCGGCCAGCAGGGCAGTGGCGGCGAGCACCAGCGCGGCGCGGTTGATCCGCTTCTTCGTTCCTCGAAACATCGTTCCATCTCCTTGCACGTCGGGTTGATCCCGCGCCCGGAACGGGGGCGGGGTGATAATCTGGCCGGCCGCGCGCCGGGGCCCGTGGCCGGCCGGCGGCGCGTCTAGAAGTCGACGCGGTACAGCAGTCTCAGGTTCAGCCCCGGCTGCGGGGCCACGGCACGGATGCGCGACAGGTGGTCGCGCCACACCGCGTCCGTCAGGTTGTCGGCGGAGAGGGTAAGGGTGTGCAGGGCGCCCCGCGCGTCCCACCGCACCCCGGCGGACGCGTTCAGCAGCGTGTAGCCGGCGGTCGGCGGCTCCAACGGCGTTCCGTCCGGTGCCGTGCCCGGGTACACGCGGTCCTGCCGCGCGCCGCTCTCCACCCCCGCCTCGGCGAACCAGCGCGGCACGTCGCGGCGGATGCGCAGCGCGCCGTGAGCGGGCGGGATGGCCGGGAGTGGATCCCATCCACCCTCCCCGCGCAGGTCGCCCCGCACGTAGCTCCCCGTGGCCTCCACCACCCAGGCGCGCAGGGGCTCGACCTGGATGCGCCCCTCCATCCCCGTGAAGCGCGCGTCGTCTCCCCGTGCCTGGTAGACCGGGTAGCGGCCGAAGCGCGGGTCCAGCGCGCCCGTGGGCCGGTAGTAGATGAAGCCGTCGATGCGGTTGCGGTACGCGGTGAGCTCCCCCTCCACCCCCGGCCGCGCGACGCGGACGAAGACGTCGGCGCCCAGCCCCGTCTCGGGGTCGATCTGCGGATTGCCGATCTCGTACGAGTAGGCGGCCAGGTGCGGCCCGCGGGAGTACAATTCCTCGATGGAGGGCGTGCGGAACGAGCGGGCCAGCCGCGCGCCGGCCTGCCAGCCACCGCCCAGCCGGTAGACCGTGGCCGCGCTCCCGCTAAAGGCGCCGAAGTCCCGCGTCCCCACGGAGATCCCGGCGACGGGGCGGTCGTCCTCCGGCACGATGCGCGTCCAGTCGTAGCGCGCGCCCAGCTCCAGCCCCCAGCGTCCCCGCGACACTTCCTCGTAGATGAAGCCGGCCAGCGACCACTGCCGCGCGGAGCGGCTCCCCGTCGCCAATCCGCCCACCTCCAGGTCCTTGCCAAAAGCCCAGAGGCCCACCGCCCCCTCGTTGCGGAACGTGCCCTCGTGGCGGTGGCGGCCCACGAGGTTCATCGTCCCCGTGTGCTGCAGGAACGAGGTGCCCACGAACTGGCTGCCGTCCGTCCCCCGCTCCATCTCGTGGTGCCGAAAGCGGACCAGGTTCAGGTCGGCTTCGATGGATCCGAACGGGCCCACGCGGTCCAGGTACGCCGCCTGGCCGCGGACGGCCGTGCGCCGGACCTCCAGCTCCACGCCGCCCTGGTGCGCGCCGGCGATGTCCACCCCGCCGAACGTGCCGGGCACGCCGTGCTCCATGGCGTAGTCGCGCACGGCGAGGCCCGCGAACCCGCCGGCGCCCACCCGGCTGGCGCTCGCGCCCACGCTGTATCCGCGCAGGTCCGTGGACGGCAGGTCGCCCAGCGGCGTCCGCGTGTCGCCCGCGCGGCGGGCGCTCGCCTCGCCCCGCAGCGCCCATCCGCCCAGGCCGCCCAGCAGCGATGCGCCCCCGGCGAACCCCTGGCTGGCGGACTCGCCCTGCAGGCTCAGGGCCCCGGACAGGCGGTCGGGGCGCGAGCGGGGCACTTCCTCGCGGATGACATTGATCACCCCGCCCAGCGCGTTGCTCCCGTACAGCAGCCCGGCCGGGCCGCGGACGACCTCGATGCGCTCCGCCGTCAGCGGCTCCACCATCACGCCGTGGTCCGCCGCGCTCCCGGCGATGTCGCCCGTGCGCTGGCCGTCCTCCAGCACCAGCACGCGGTCGCCGCCCAGCCCGCGGATGATGGGCTGGCTGGCGGCGGGGCCGTTGTAGCGCATGGCGATCCCCGGCTCGCCGGCCACTGTCGCCGTCACCGTGGCGCCCAGCTGGCGCCGCAGCTCCGCCCCGCCCACGACGATCGTGGGCCGATACGTCTCCTGCCCGCCCCGCTCGCGCCCCGTCCCCGTAGCCACCACGGCGGAGAGCTGCAGGGCGGAGGGCGCCAGCGAGAGCGCGAGGTTCGCCGTCAGCCCGTCCACCACCCGCACGGTCTGCTGGGCGGGGGCGTAGCCGATCCGCTCCGCCGCCACCGTGTAGCTGCCCGCGGGGAGCCCGTCGAAGTGGAACGCGCCGTCCGCGTGCGACACGTCGCGGCGCCCCACCTCGCGGATGCGCACGGTCGCCCCGGCCACGGGCTGCCCCGTGGACCCGTCCGTCACCCTCCCGTGCAGCGCGCCGGTGGCCGCGGCGCGCGCGGCGGGGACGTCGATGGAAGCGCGCGCCACGCTCGCCTGCGCGTCGACGGACGCGGGGAGAACGGCGAGGGCAAGCGCGGCGGTGAAGAGCGCACGGCGGATCTCCTTCCCGCCGGGGCGAGTGGAGGGCAGCGCCGCGGACGCGCCCGGCGCGGGACGGGATGCATCATCCGCCGCGGCCGCGTGCGCCGGGCAGGCGCAGCGGGGACAGGCGGCGCGGTGCCGCAGCCGTGCGCCCCACGCCGCCCCCGCGGCCATCAGCAGGCTGGCCGCCAGCGTCGCCGCCGCCTCCGGAACGAACGGTGCCCGCGGCGTGACGATCCAGAGCAGCGCACCCGCACCCACGATCGACAGGGGAGCGGGACGCCCATGCACCCGCACGCCGAGCCCCGTCCCCAGCAGGGCCAGGCATACGGCGATGCTCATCATCATCCGCTCGTGCTCCTCGGCGCCGGCCAGCCCCGGCGCCAGCGCGACCAGGAGCGGCGCGGCGATGCAGTGCGCGGCGCACAGCAGGGGCGCGGCGGCCGCCCACGCCTCCATCCTGCCTGGAATCCGGAGGGACGGGAGAAAGGTGGGCCTGCGCCGGGAGACGGCTTCGACCGCGTGCGCACTCCCGGCCGGGGAAAGCGCGCGGAGCAACGGGCCGGCCGCCCGCGATGCGGACGCGCGGCGATGGAACGGTGCCGCGATGGCGCTTCCGGGTACGGAAGGACCGCCGGCCGCGGGACCGGGAATGGTACGAATCATTTGGATAACGGCTGTGCGGCGCGGCGCCGCGCGGAGTGCGCGGACGCGATCAGGTCCCGCCGCGGCGCCAGGAACGCGCGCGGCAGTGTGCCGGGTTCAGCTCCGGGAGGGAGCCGTCAGCCGAGGGGTGGGGCGCGAGAGGCGGGAAGGGCGTGCGTACGGCGGGCGGGTGTGACCTCGTCGCCGGCGCCGGGTGCCTTCCGCGTGATGGAGGCGCAGGCGAGCGCGCCGACGCCGGATTCCGTGGGAAGGACGCGAAGCCCGGACAGCTTGCATGCCGGGCAGTGGTTCTCGTCGTGGGGCGGCGGGGGACAGTCGTGGTTGCTGTCACCCGGGGCGTGCAGGTGCGATTCCGCGTACGCCGTCGCCGGATCGCTTCCACCGTGCTGCAGCGCCTCTCCCCCTGCCGACAGCAGCAGGTAGAGAAGCGTGAAGAACACGGAGAACGGACGGCGGATGGAAAGCACGCGGATGCGCGTCAGGGGAATCCACAGTGCCGGCCATGGCACTGATATCGATATTACATTATCAATATGGGATACGAAGGACTGCCGCGCAACCCCCGTCGCGCGCTGGACGGCTCACGCGCAGTTCCGGCACACCCCGTAGCAGGTGAGCTCGTGGCTTTCGATCAGGAAGCCGTGATCCACCGTGCGGCTCTCGGGCACCTGGACGAGGCAGGTCTCCATGTCGTAGACCGTCTCACACACCCGGCAGTGGAAGTGGTGGTGATGGCCCAGCCGGGCGGATTCGTAGCGGGTCTCGCCCGACGGCAGGATCACCGCCTGGATCTCCCGGGCGTCGCTCAGCAGCTTTACCGTGCGATACACGGTCGCCACCCCGAGCCCCGGCACGCGCTCCTGCGCCCGCTCGAAGATCTCCTGCACGGTGAGCGGTCCCGCGGCGTCCTTGATGACGCCCTCGATGGTCTCTCTCTGGCGCGTGCTGCGCTCCCCCAGGCGTGAACCGGCAGCCATCAATCGCTCCATGAACGGAAGAACAGGACGTGATCGCGTCGCGTTACAATGTAACGCACAGACCACGAAGTGCAGAGCCGGCCCGGATGCCGGGCGGGGATGATCCGCCGGGCGGTGCTGAAGATTCTCGTGACGCGGACGGCGCCCTCACCGGTTCCAGCCGAGCGACACCGTGGCGACGGCGTGGCGCGGCAGCCCGGGCTCGAACGCCACCGGCTCGCCATCCACCACGTCGGGGTTCAGGAACGCGGAGGCCACGTACCGCGCATCGCCCAGGTTCTCCAGCTGCACGGACGCGCGCAGGGTCAGCCCGCCGGGAAGCGGGACGGGCCGGCGCAGCCCCACGCGGGCGCTCCACAGCGCGTAGCCCGGCACGCGCACCGCATTGGCGTCGTCCGCCCAGAAGCCGTCCACCCACTGCACACCCACCTCCAGCTCCGCCTCGCGCCGGAACGGGGGCGACCAGCGGAGCGCGGCGGACCCGTGCACGTCCGGCACTCCGACGACGCGGTTGCCGCTGAAGTCCGCCACGGCACCGGGGCGGCCGTAGTGCACGCTGTCCACGGCGTAGCGCGTGTAGCGGTGGTCGTTGCCCGTGACCGCCGCGTCCAGCTCCAGCCCCGGCGCCGTCACCACGCGCACGCCCAGCTCCGCCCCGCGGCGGCGCACGGCCCCCGCGCTGAAGTAGAAGCGTCCGCCGCGATAGGGCACGATCTCGTCGCGCACCTCCGTCCAGTACAGCGCCAGGTCGTAGCTGAAGGCGCGGATGGGGCCGTCCGCCCGCGCGTCCAGCGCCTTGGCGCCCACCTCGTACGTCGTGGAGCGGATGGGGCGCAGCAGGGGGTTGATGCCGCGCACCGTGTCCTGCCCAAAGGTGCTCACGGGGTCCGTCTCGTTCCCCGCCGGCGCCTCCACGCCGCCGCCCACGTTGGCGTACACGCTGTGGACCGGCGACACGCGCCAGAGCAGCCCCAGCTTGGGCGACAGGCGCGAAAAGCCGCGCCGGTCGCTGAGCCGCGGCTCCAGCACGTCCACCACGTCGTAGGTCACGTCGTCCCAGCGCGCGCCCAGCGTCACGTCCAGCCGCTCGCCCAGGGACAGCTGCTCCTGCGCGTACACCCCGAAGTTGCTGGAATTCTCCTCCTGGTGGGTGCGGATCTCCGTCCCGCGCCCGCCCTCCGGCGTGAGCGAGCGAAAGATCCCCGCCCCGCCCTGCCGCGCGTGGTCCACTCCGGCGGAAAAGCTGCCCGCGAAGCCGGGTCCCGTCGTGTGCGCCCAGCGCGCGCCAAGGCTGCCCCCCGCGTGGTGGCGGTCGAAGTCGCGGTAGGTGCCGCGCTCGCTGCGCTGCAGCTCCTTGGGCTGCGCGAAGACCATCCCCTGCAGCACGACCCGCTCGCCCGCGCGGTGCTCCGCGTGCGCCGACACGCGCGCCAGCCGGTTGTGCCGCCGCTCGCGCCGCTCCGCGTAGACGGCGTTCGCCTGCCGCGGGTCCGCGTCCAGCGCCGCGCGGGTGAGGGGGCCGGGGATTGCCCAGCGGTTGTCCGCCGCCAGCGCGTGCAGCCGCAGCTCCGTCCGTCCGCCGATGGGCGCCACCAGCCCCGCGTTCAGCAGGGTGCGGCGGCCGGCGGAGTTGCGGCGCCATCCTTCCTGGTCCGTGTGGGCCAGCACCCAGTACGCCCGCGCCGCGCCCACCGGCTGCCCCGCGCGCAGGACGTACCGCATCAGCCCGTATCCGCCCGCCTGCTGCTCCGCCTGGACGAACGGTGAATCGAAGGCGGGGACGGAGGAGAAGCTGACGACCCCGCCCGCCGCGTTGCCCCAGAGCGCGGACCCGTTGGATCGCACCACCTCCAGCTCTTCCACGGCGGCCAGGTCCACCAGGTCCATGGAGGTGCGGCCGTCCGGCTCCGTCTCCGGCACCCCGTCCTGCAGGATGCGGATGCCGCGCGTGGTCCCCGCGTTGGAGCGGTCGCCCGCGCCGCGCGCCCCAAAGCCGCGGATGACGATGCGCACGTCCGACCCGCCCGCCCGCGACTGCGCCAGCACGCCCGGCACCGTGCGCAGCGCCTGGTCCACGCGGTTCCCCGCCGCGCCGCGCAGGTCTTCCCCCCGCACCACGGTGACGGCGAGCGGCACGTCCAGCACGCGCGCCGGCGCCCGCGTGGCCGTGACGGTGACCTCCGGCAGCCGCACGGTGTCCCGCGCCGCGGCGGAATCCGCCGGCTCCTGCGCCTGCAGGCCGACGGCGAACAACGGGACGAGGACGAGCAGCGACCCTGCGTACGGACGCATCCAGGCAACTCCTTCGCACCCTGGATTACCGCCACGGCGCGAGATTCGATTTCATCGATGGGGCGTATCCCCGAAACCTACCGAACCCGCATCCCCCCGCAAACCCCACGGGGCGCTCCATCCCGGCACCCGGGGGGACGGCGGATCGCCCCCGGGACGCGGGGACTGGCCGGCGCAGGACAGCCTCGCCCCTGCACCGCCCCGAGCGAATGAATTCGCCGCAACAAACACACGAAGTCCGCCTGCGCGGACTGTCCGGCACGGGCCAGTGCCACGCCATCGGCACGGCATTCCAACGGGTCGGGCAGTGGTGTCGGCGCAGGCCGACAGTGTGAAGTTGTAGCCGCGAATTCATTCGCTCCCGTCTCTCGCCCGCGCCCAATCCCTGGTTCTGCGCTCGATCCCCCTCCCTTGCTCGATCCCTCTCCCGGTACGAAATCAGCGGAGCCGACGGATATCCTTCTCCGCCGCCTCCGCTGATCCGTGTCCCTTCTCATCCACCGGCGCCAGGTAACGACTCGACGCCCCTCCCGCCGTTACGTGCCGATCTCCGTCCGCAGCCGCAGCAGCGCGTCCTCGGCGGCCACGAGCTCGCCGCGGGCCTCGTTCAGCTGCTCCTGCTGCACCTGCACGAAGCGGCGGTACGGGCCGATGGACTCGTTCACCTTTTCCTGCGAGTCCGTGATGGCCGCGTGCACCTGGCGCGTGAGCGTCTCGTTCAGCTTGGTGCGCAGCTCGGCCACCTTCTCCTGGAACTCGGCCTTGGCCTGGCGCCGGCGCGCGGGGATCACGTACAGTCCCGTGGCCGCCAGCGTGGCCGCCAGCGCGATGCCCGTGATGTCTGCCACGGAGCCCGTGAGCGCGGCCGTGATCAGCACGCCCAGCCCCACGCCGGCGCCCGCGAACACCGTGGTCCCCGACGCGGCGCGCACCTCCTCGGCCAGCTTGCGCGACTCGGAATCGCGGTTGTAGGTGCCCATGGCCTCGCGGCTGGTGCGGCCGATGGAATCCAGCAGCGCCTGCCGGTTGTAGCTGAAGCCCTGCCCCACCTCGCCGATCATCCCCTCGCGGTGGCGGGTGATCTGCCGGCGCTCGATGTAGGCCGTGATGTCCTGCCACAGCTTGAGGTTGCGCTCCACGATCCAGTCGATGACGCGCCCCACCTCTTCGTCGATGAGCCCCGGCGTGTTGCCCACCACCACGCGCTCGAAGTCGCGGCGCACCTCGTCCGTGCGCATGAGCTCGCGGATCTTGCCGAAGCGGATCGTTTCGTCGAAGAAGTTGAGCCCGCGGATCTCCATGTCGTTGAGCAGGGCATCCAGCCGCCCCAGCCGCGGCCCGAAGTCCTTGAGCATCTCCTGGTGAAACGCGCCCAGCTGCTGGTCGATGTTCTGCAGCGTGGCCACGTCCTCCGACAGCAGCTTCAATCGCTCGAACGCCGTCTCCTTGTACTTGCCGGCCAGCGTGAGCCCCACGTTGAGCGGGTTGAGCAGCTTCAGGCGGATGCGCTCCTGCTGGTCCAGCGTGTTCAGCAGGAAGTCATCCACCTTGTCGAAGCCGCTGGCCGCCCACGCCGCCTCGTCGTTGGCCGCGCGCGCCTCCATGGCCCGCTTGGCGGAGACGGGAAAGACGAGCGGCGGCTCGCCCAGCAGCGCCGTGCCGTTGTCGCGCACGAAGTCCAGCACCTGCGTGCGGTCGCTGTCGGCCGAGAGGATGTCGATCTTGTTGACGATAAAGACGATCTTCTTGCCCCAGGCGCGGATGTTCTGCAGGAAGCCGCGCTCGCTTTCCGTGAACGGCCGGTCCGCGGAGGTCACGAACAGCACCAGGTCGCTGCGCGGCACGTAGTCGCGGGTGAGCTCCTCGTGCTCGCGCACCACGGCGTTGGTGCCGGGGGTGTCGACGATGTTGATGTCGCGCAGCAGCGGCGCGGGATGCGTGCGCTCCAGCAGGTACGCCTCCACCAGCTCGTCCGTCACCTCTTCGCCCCACTTGAGGACGTTGATGCGGTCGGTGGTGGGCGTGACGCCTTCCGGCAGCACGCGCTCGCCCAGCAGGGCGTTGATGAAGCTGGACTTGCCGCTGTTGAACTCGCCCGCGATCACGAGCAGGAACAGCCCCGTGAGCGCCTCGCGCGCCTGCTCGAAGTGCCGCAGGTCGTCCGCGTCCACGTCCGGGCCAAAGCGCGCCAGGGCCGTGGCCAACCGGTCCAGCAGCTCGCGCTCGCGGGCGCGGATCTCCGCCTCGCGATCCCCCAGGATGCGGTTTCGCTTGAACAGCTTGCCGATGGCCATCCCCGTCCCCCCTCGCCGTTGCGTCCCCGTGCCCCCGCGCCGCCCCATGGCGGACGCAATCTGCTCCGTTTCGCAAACGCGGGGCCGCGGCTCGCGTGGGGCCGCAGAGAGAGCTGAATCGAAGCAAAAAGAAGCGCGGACGTGCAGAGCTTTTAAAGTTTTGGCCTCCAAATTTAAAAGCCCTGCATGCTTTTAAAGAAACCTTCAAAAGCCCTCGACTGATCCACGTCCGCGCCGCGCGTCACGGATCGGCGGGGACGGACGTTTTCCTGCCGAACAAGGCCCGCAACCAGAGAATCAGCCACGCATGCGCATCATCCGAAGCTTCGCCGCCCTGCTCGCCCTCGTCCTGCTCGCGGGATGCGGCGACGACGGGGTTTCGCCCCGCGGCATCGTGGGCCACTGGGAGTTCTCCACCGAGACGAGCGCCATCCTCTGGCGGCGCGACGTGATTCGCCTGGAGCTGCACGAGGACGGCGGGTTCGTCCGCGATGCCCGCGTCTTCGCCAGCGACGGCCGCCCCGGCGATCACCTGCGCAGCTATGCGCGCGCGGAGGGCACCTACCGCCTGGCGGGCGACCTGCTGGCGCTGCAGACACACATCCTCGAGCGGTGGGACGTTCACGATACCCCCGTGCCGGTGCAGGAGCCAGGCGGGTTCGGCGGAGACCTGTATCGGGCCCGGGTCGTTGGCGACCGGCTGCTGCTGGAGGAGGAGCGTGACGTGGACGGCAAGCCCGTGACGTTCTACCACACCTTCCGCCGCGTTCCCCCGCCCATCGTCTCAGACGGCCGGGTCCGCTGAGCCCTTGATCCGCGGGGCCATGCGATCGGGCGGATTTGCGTGGCGCCGTCCGAATCGGCGGACTCGCATCCACAACTCCGGGTGGATCGGTGTGGCTGGCGCGGCGAGGATGAGAGCGAATGAATTCGCGGCTACACCGTCACACTGTCGGCCTGCGCCAACAACAAAGACGGCGATGCGCGAAGGGCGCCTTCCCAGCGGGGGAGGCGCCCTCTTCGTACCGGCCGCATCCCCGGTCAGGAAGCGTGCATCAGCTCGGGGGTGGATTCGCCGCGACCTTCAACGAGGAGGATGTGCACCGGGCGCACCTCGATGGTGGCGTACCCCGCGCTGGGGATGCGGGCGGCGATCTCCAGCGCCTCGTCGCGGTCGCGGACCTCCAGCACGTAGAAGCCCGCGATCATCTCCTTGGCCTCCGTGAATGGGCCGTCGGTGACGAACGGCTTTCCGCCCTTCACGCGCAGGCAGGCGGACTCGCGCGGCGGCATGAGCGCGTCCGCGTGGAGGAGATGGCCGCTCGCGCGGATCGCGTCGTTGAAATCCAGGTGCGCCGCGTTCAACGCGTCGAGCTCGGCGCCGGGCAGGGTCGCGAGCTCCTGCTCGTTCCAGTGGATGAGGCAGACGTATCGCATGGCAGGCCGGCGTTGGGGTGGATCGTGGGCGATGGCGGCGTCCGCCCGCACCGGCCCGCCATATACGATCCTCCCCCGGACGACGTCAAGCGCCGAGGCCGATCATCCGGCGCGAGCGTCAGTGGTGTCCGCGGAGGCGGACAGCGTGAAGTTGTAGCCGCGAATTCATTCGCTCCTGCCTCGACCGCGACCTGCTCCCCGCGCCCGGTCAAGGAGCTTGTTCCGCCTGGCACGTATTCCGCCGGGCCCGCGGCACTCCGCCTGGCACGGGAGTCCACGCAGGTGGACTTCGTGTGGTCGTTGGGGCGAATTCATTCGCTCTGCCGGCACTCTGCCTTGTCCGCCCATCCGGCACCCTCCCCTACGGTGCCGGCCGGGC
>DATING010001435.1:0-12699 GCA_035474555.1 Longimicrobium sp.
ACCAAACCTTGGACAAAGGTGTACCACGATCCATGTCCCCCCTTGACGCCCGGTATACTGTATCCGCGGGGTACACGAGGTTTGCCATCCAGCGCGGGGGCGGATAGATTCCGCCGCCTTCACCGCCCCCCTTGCGAAGAGACGTATATCGTGGATAGATCGGCACTTACCCACACCGACACCTTCGTCCGCCGGCACGTGGGCCCGGACGAGACCGAGATCGGGCGCATGCTGCAGGCGCTGGGCTACCGCTCCCTGGACGAGCTGGTGGACGCCACGGTGCCGGCCTCCATCCGCCTGGACCGCCCCCTGGCCCTGGGCCCCGAGCGCAGCGAGTACGAGCTGCTGGGCGAGCTGCGGACGATGATGGCGCGCAACCGCGTCTTCCGCAGCTACCTGGGGATGGGCTACCACGACTGCATCGTGCCCCCCGTCATCCAGCGCAACATCCTGGAGAACCCGGGCTGGTACACGCAGTACACCCCCTACCAGGCCGAGATCGCCCAGGGGCGGCTGGAGGCGCTGCTCAACTTCCAGACGACCGTCGTGGACCTGACGGGGCTGCCCATCGCCAACGCGTCGCTGCTGGACGAGGGCACCGCCGCGGCCGAAGCCATGGCCATGGCGTACGGCATCGCCGGCAGCGAAACGCGCAACACCTTCTTCGTCAGCCAGCTCTGCCACCCGCAGACCATCGACGTGGTGCGCACCCGCGCGCACGCCCGCGGCATCGAGGTGGTGGTGGGCGACCACGAGGCGTTCGACTTTGCCGCGCCCATCTTCGGCGCCCTGCTGCAGTACCCCGCCAGCGACGGCGAGGTGATCGACTACCGGCCCTTTACCCAGCGCGCCCGCGAAGAAGGGATCGTCATCGTCGCCGCGGCGGACCTGCTCTCGCTGGTCCTCCTCACGCCCCCGGGCGAGTGGGGCGCGGACATGTGCGTGGGCACCACCCAGCGCTTCGGCGTGCCCATGGGCTTTGGCGGGCCGCACGCCGCGTTCTTCAGCTGCCGCGACGAGTACAAGCGGCAGATCCCCGGCCGCATCATCGGCGTGAGCGTGGACGCGCAGGGCAAGCCCGCGCTGCGCATGGCCCTGCAGACGCGCGAGCAGCACATCCGCCGTGAAAAGGCCACCAGCAACATCTGCACGGCGCAGGTGCTGCTGGCCGTGATGGCGGGGATGTACGCCGTGTGGCACGGTCCCAAGGGGCTGCGGCACATCGCGGAGCGCGTCCACACCCTGGCGGAGCTGCTGGCGGCCGGCGCGGAGCGGCTCAACTACCGCGTGGTGCACGGCGCCTTCTTCGACACCGTGCGCATCGACGTGGGCACGCGCGTGGGCGGCATCCTGGCCGCGGCGGCGGACCGCGGCATCAACCTGCGCGAGTACGACGACGCCTCCATCTGCGTCGCCCTGGACGAGACGACGGGCGTGGACGACGTGGAGGAGGTGCTGATCGCCCTCAACCGCGGCTCCGCGCTTCCCTTTGCCATCGACGACCTGCTGGACGGGCTCACGAGCGGCATCAAGGACGGGTTCAGCCGCACGTCGGCCGTGCTCTCGCACCCCGTCTTCAACAGCTACCACTCCGAGACGGAGATGCTGCGGTACATCCGCAAGCTGGAGAGCCGGGACCTGTCGCTCACCCACAGCATGATCCCCCTGGGCTCGTGCACCATGAAGCTGAACGCCACCGTGGAGATGATCCCGGTGACGTGGCCCGAGGTGAGCCGCATCCACCCCTTCGCCCCGCCGGAGCAGACCACCGGATACCTGGAGCTGTTCCGCACGCTGGAAGGCGCGCTGGCGGAGATCACGGGCTTCGACGCCGTTTCCCTGCAGCCCAACGCGGGAAGCCAGGGCGAGTTCGCGGGGCTGCTGGTGATCCGCGAGTACCACGAGGGGCGCGGGGAGGGGCACCGCAACGTGTGCCTGATCCCGCAGTCCGCGCACGGCACCAATCCCGCCTCCGCCGTGATGGCGGGGATGAAGGTCGTGGTCGTGGGCACGGCGGCCAACGGCAACGTGGACCTGGACGACCTGCGCAAAAAGGCGGACGAGCACGCGGACGACCTGTCGGCGCTCATGATCACGTATCCCTCCACGCATGGCGTGTTCGAGGAGGAGATCCGCGAGATCTGCGAGATCGTGCACGGGCACGGCGGGCAGGTGTACATGGACGGCGCCAACATGAACGCGCAGGTGGGGCTGTGCCGCCCGGGCGACTTTGGCGCGGACGTGTGCCACCTGAACCTGCACAAGACGTTCTGCATCCCCCACGGCGGCGGCGGCCCGGGGATGGGGCCCATCTGCGTCAAGTCGCACCTGGCGCCCTACCTGCCCGGCCACCCCGTGATCCGCGTGGGCGGCGAGGGGCACGGCGCGGTGTCGGCGGCACCGTGGGGCAGCCCCAGCATCCTCCCCATCTCCTGGGTGTACATCAACCTGATGGGCGGCGAGGGGCTCACGCACGCGACCAAGGTGGCGATCCTGAACGCCAACTACATCGCGCGCAAGCTGGACGAGCACTACCCCGTGCTGTACCGCGGCGCCAACGGCACGGTGGCCCACGAGTGCATCGTGGACATGCGGCAGCTCAAGGCGTCCGCCGGGATCGAGGTGGAGGACATCGCCAAGCGGCTGATGGACTACGGCTTCCACGCCCCCACGGTCAGCTTTCCCGTGGCGGGGACGATGATGATCGAGCCCACGGAGAGCGAGGCGCTGCCGGAGCTGGACCGCTTCATCGACGCGATGGTGCGCATCCGCGAGGAGATCCGCGAGATCGAGGCGGGGATCGCCGACCGGCAGGACAACGTGCTCAAGAACGCGCCCCACACGGCCGCCGTGGTGATGGCGGACGAGTGGACGCACGCCTACGGCCGCGAGCGCGCCGCCTTCCCGGCGGAGTGGGTGCGCGAGCGGAAGTTCTGGCCGCACGTGAGCCGCGTGAACAGCGCGGCCGGCGACCGCAACCTGGTGTGCAGCTGCCCCCCCGTGGACATGTACGCCCAGGTCTGACCGGCTCGGCTCCATCCGCGGGCACCGGACGCCGCCTCCTGGACGGGGGGCGGCGTCCGCGTTTTCATCCCGTTGCTCGGGCATCGGTGTGCACTTGGGGCATGGCTCTTCAACGCGGAGCGCAGAGTTGAAAGGAGAGTTCGCAGAGTAGAACCGGGATCTGCTCCGCGAACTCTCTTTTGTCCTCTGCGAGCGCTGCGTTGGGTCGTTTCTACCGTTCTGCACGAGAAGATCTGACGAATGGGTACCATCCGGGCCGGAAACGCCCCCCGGTCCCCACCCCGCGGAACGGGTGCAAGAGCATGGGAACGGGCCCCGCATCCGCTCCCATTGTGCCGTGCAGGGGAATAAAATACATGCTTATTGCGCGATACAATCGATTCACCTACCATTGTTTCGTCCTACCTGCTACACCCTCTTTCTTCCCTCCCCAAGGAGTCTCCCGTGAGAAGGAATGCAGTAACCTTGCTGCTCGCCGGCATCGTTGCGACCGGCTGCCACGACGGGTCCAACGCGGGTGCCCCGACGGGTGCCGTCGCCGTGGCGCCCCAGGGCGCGGACGCGAACGTCGCCTCGCTGTCGCACGCCATTGCCCTTGCCCTGGGCGATGCCGGCATCCGCGAGCAGGTTCGAAACGACATGCGGGACTCCCGCTACTCGCTGCACAAGCTCGTGCTGCAGGAGTACGTCTCCACCCCCGGGGGCCAGCGGCTCCTGGCCGCCGCCGCCACGGCGGCCGCCGTGTCGCCGGACGCCCTGGCGCAGCGCATCGCGGCGCTCCCCCCGCTGGACTTCTACGTCCTGCTGCGCGAGCACCGCATGAGCTGGCAGGGCGAGGCGGGCGTCGCCGTCGTCACGCAGCTCAGCACGGCCCGTACGATGGTGGGCCACACGGAGCGTGGGGTGCCCGTCTCCTACTCGTTCACGACGCCCGCCGCGCTGAACGTGCAGCACACGCTCTTCACCCTGCAGGTGAGCGAGCTCGAGCCCGGCGACGAGCAGCCGGTTCTCGCGCGGACGGAGAAGTCGGCGAGGAACGTGATCCAGGCCTCCGCGGGCGACGACGTGGGCGTGATCGGCGTCATCATCGCGCCGGACGGACGCCGCACGACGGTCGATCCGCGCGACGCCCGTAGCGTGGAGGCCGGGATGCGGCGCATCTACGGCGACCAGGCGCCGCGCATGGTGCCCGAGGGCGGCGCCCTCGCCAACGTCACCGCCACCGCCACGCGGGGCACGATCATGCACTCGTTCGTGCAGTCCCACTGCTCCGCCGACATCCAGGACTGCTGGCCCAACACCATGGAGATCGAGCACAAGACCTGGCTGGTGGACCGGTACAGCAAGAACACGCTTTCGGGTGGCGGCATCTACCTGGTCCGCCGTACGGGCGTGATGGAGCAGGCGACCATCAGCGAGACCGTGTACATGTCGCCGTACGTCCCCACCTCCAACGGCGTGGTGAAGCTCATCCGCACCGAGACGGACGACGGCCCGGACGACCACTACGGCCCGTACTACTACGACTACAACCAGGACGGGTACAAGGAGTTCACGGGCATCGACTCCGGCGGCTACTACCTGATCGGCACGATCAACTTCGCGTTCTCGTACTACTGACCCTCCGTCTTCCCGGCCCGGTGCATCGGGCCGGGAAGCTGAACACGCTCGACAGACGGCCCATCGGCCCGGCGCTCCCCGCGAGCTCCGGGCCGATCTGCATTCCCGGCCTGACCCAAAGTGGACGCGTAGCGCACCCCGCCTGCTTCGTGTACTTTTGCGCGCCGATCCACCCTTCCCGTTTTGGGGAGATCCAGGCGCAATCGAATCCACGAGTTGCCATTCCGGTAGCATGATGCTACCATAGGAGGCACGCGATGCCAGGAACGCCGACGTATGACTTGGAACTCATCCAACGGTGCGTAGGACAGGGTGCGCTTACGAGCTCGATCATGGCGGTGGCGGCAGCCGGGGCTTCCGAACTGGGATGGACCCTGGAGCACATCATCGAAGCGGTGTTGCTGCTGTCGTCAGGCGACTTCTACAAGACCATGGAGTCGGAGCGCGTTCCCGGACTGTGGCAGGACGTTTACCACCTGCAGTACAGGAAGGTCCATCTGTACATCAAGGTGCAGATGGGGCAAAACGGACGCGCGTACGTAGTCCAGTTCAAACGAAAGTAGGGACAGCCATGATCTGTGGGGTTTGTGGTGGCGACGCCACTCTCGTGCAGGAGTCCCGGCCGTTTCCGGTGGGCTCGCGCACGGTGATCATCGACGACGAGTTCATCCGCTGTGCCCGTTGCGGAGAGGAGTATTACGAAGGCGAGATGGCCGACCGGCCGTTCCGGCGCGCGGCCGCCGTCATCCGAGCGGAGGACGGGCTACTGGGGCCGGACGAAATCGTTGCGATCCGGGCGAAATACGGGCTTTCACAGGCGGCGCTGGAGCAGCTGATCGGCGCGGGGGAAAAGACGGTGGTGCGATGGGAAAAAGGGACGGTCGCGCAGAACAAGACGGCGGACACGCTGCTCCGCGTGCTGGGCGACCATCCCGAGGTCGTCGCGCGGCTGGCGGAGGAGCGGGGCGTCGCGGTGCGGAAGGCCAGGCGAGCGACCCGGCCGCGCGCCTCCGCGAAGAAGGTCGCGCCCGCACCGGTCCGCCATGCCCGCGCGGACGCGGCGGGCTGAGCGGCCAGGACACGATCGGCACGGGTGGATGCGATCCGGCCCGGCACTCTTTGCGAGCGCCGGGCCGGATTGCGTTCCTGCCGCGGGACCGTGCGGATCAGCTTCCCGGGGCGGCGGGAGGGGTGCCGTACAGCACGGCCAGGATGCGCTCCCCGATCTCCTGCAGCGCGGGGCTCTCGTGGCTGTCCAGCAGGATGACCACGCCGTCGTCGTCGGGAAGGCGGAGGAACCACGCGCCAAAGCCGCCCAGGGCGCCCCGGCGGTCCACCAGCGTCTGCTTGCGCCCGCCGCCGAACGGCCGCGCATACACCCAGCTGCCGAAGGCGGCGGCGCCCGGGCCCGGCGCGTACATGGTGTCGCGCAGGGCGGGCGACAGCAGCCGGCCGTCCGCCAGCGCGCGGTCGAACCGGTGCAGGTCCGCGGCGGTGGAGTACATCCCCGCCGCGCCCAGGTAGTTGCGCATGTCCAGCTCCGGGGCGCGGTGCAGGCCGGTGCTGTCCGGCGGCGCGTATCCCACCGCCTCGCCGGGGACGAGGGACGGATACGGATGCACGCCCGTCGCCGCCATTCCGGCCGGCCGCAGCACGCGCTCCTGCAGCAGCTCGGCGAAGGTGCGCCCCGTCACGCGCTCCAGGACACGCGCGAGCAGGTAGTAGTCGCGGTTGTTGTACTGGAAGGTAGAGCCGGGCTCCGCCAGCAGGTCCGCGTCCAGCCCCTCCTCCGGCCGGTACGCCACCGACGGCCCCGCCTGGTCGTGCGGCAGGCCGGAGCGGTGCGTGAGCAGGTGGCGCAGGGTGATGCGGCTGCCCGTGTCCCGGCGGAAACGGGGGAGATAGGTGGTGATGGGCTCGTCCAGCCGCAGCCGGCCCTCCTGCACCTGCTGCATCACCAGCAGCGCCGTGAAGGCCTTGCTCACGGACGCGATGCGCATGGGCGTGGCGGGGGTGAGCGGGGCGCGCGTGTCCTGGTCCACCAGGCCGAACGCGCCCTCGTAGACGACCCGGCCGCCGCTGGCCACCAGCGCCGTGCCGTTGAAGCGCCCCCCGTCCGCGTACGCGCGCAGGACGGAATCGATGCGGGCCGACGCGTCCTGCGCGGCGAGCGGCACGGCGCACGCGACCATCGCGAGGCACAGGACGGCGGAATGGCGGAGGATGGATCGCACGCGGATCCCCTATGTCGCAGGTTTGTCCAAGCACCTGCGAAGAGGATACCGAATGCCCGATCGGATTGCAATCCTCGATTTTCCTCTCTTCTGCGGACCGGATCGTCAGCCGCCGCGCTCCTGGCGGATCCACCGCGCGATTGTGTCGCGCAGCATGGGGAGGGTGACGCTACCGTCCTCCAGCACGGCGGCGTGAAAGCGGCGGATGTCGAACGAAGCCCCCAGCGCCCCCTCCGCGCCCGCGCGCAGGCGCTGGATCTCGGCGCGCCCCAGCACGTAGCTGGGCGCCAGGCCGGGCCACGTGGCGGCCAGATCGATCATGGCATCCACCCGTTCGGGCTGCGTCGTGGTCCGCGTGAGCAGGAGATCGCGCGCCTGTTCCCGGGTCCAGCCGAGCGCATGGATGCCCGTATCCACCGCCGCCAACGCCGCGTAGAACGCCCACCCCACCAGCCAGCCCAGCCGCGCGAGGTCGGACGCGTACAACCCCATCTCCTCCGCCAGGAACTCCGCGTACGTCGCCCACCCCTCCACGAAGCCGCTGCTGCTGAGCACGCCCGCCAGCGGATGCGCATCCGTCCGCTCCCGGGCCAGCGCCAGCTGCAGGTGATGGCCCGGCACCGTCTCGTGCAGGATCACGGAGGCTGCACGAAGGCGCGTGAGTGCGGCGGCGGGGTGCGTGTTCGCCTGGAAGACGCCGGGGCGGCTGCCGTCCGGCGGCACGTAGATGCCGCCGGGCGCGGAGGACGTCTCGCCCTGCATCGGCTCCACGATCACGGCAGCGCGGGGAAGCGTGCCGAACCAGGCCGGCAGCCGCTCCCACGCATGCGCCACCGTCTCGTGCGCATCCGCCAGCATCGCCTCCGTGGAGGGATACCGGAACGCGTCGCTCCTCAGCCGCCGCCTCGCCTCCGCCAGGTCGTCCGTGCCCACGACGCGCAGGGCCAGCGGGCGCATGGCCGCTTCCGCGCGCTCCAGCTCGGCGAGGGCAAAGGCGTGCGCCTCCCGCGGCTCCAGGTGCAGGCTGGTGTAGCGGCGGAGCGACGCGCGATATCCATCCATCCCGCAGGGGAGCGCGGACACGGCGAGCGATTCGCGGGCGCGCGGCAGGTAGTCGTCCCGCAGGAAGTCACGGTAGCGCGCCAGGGCGGGATGGATCTCGTCCGCGACGAGTGCCGTCCACGCGCGGCGGAACGCCTCGTCCGGGTCGCGGCGGGCGGGATCGGCGTAGGGCGATTCGTCCACGGGGGCGGCGAGCATCGCGTCCAGCTGCTGGACGACGCGGCGGACGGCGTCGCGCGGGGCCGTCCAGCCGGCGCGGACGCCCTCTTCCAGGCGCTCCGTCTCGTCGCGGACGAAGCGCGGAAAATCGCGCCACCGGGCCAGCGCCTGCACCCGCAGGTCATCGGACCCGACGGGCTGGGCCTGCGCCACCGGCGGATAGAAGAGGTGCCATCCGCCCGCCTGGTCCACCTTCCACAGCTCCGGCCGCGCGACGCGCCACGCCACGTCCGCCTCCAGCGCCTCGCGCAGGATGCCGTACGTGACGCGGTCGCCGTCCTCCAGCGCGGCCGCGTCGATCCCCCGCAGCTCCGCGAGCCATGCGTCCTGGCGCGCCCGCCACGCCTGGATGCCGGCGAGCGAGTTGTCCGGCAACGCGTCGTGCCGTTCCCTCGGCGCGCCGACGTAGACGGCGAGGTCCAGGTGCTGGGCCGACCAGCCGGCCAGGTACGCGTCCGCCAGCGCGGCGAGCCGCGCCGAGGCCGATCCGTTCACGCGCGCCGCGGCCCGCGCGCGCGAACGCCGTCCGGCCGCCGCGTCAAACGGTGCCCTGGTTGTGGCACTTTTGCCCCTGGATCGTGCACTCGCACTGGACGTTGCACGAGGCGTAGTCGGTCCGGCGGCGCGCGCACGTCAGCGCATCATCGGCGGAGGTGCAGAAATCCCCGACCGTGGTGACGTAGGCGCGTACGGTGCCCTGGCCGCTGGCGGGTTCGTCCGTCGCGAACGATTCCACGGCCAGCGAGTCGATGTTGAGCTGGATCTTGCGCATGGGTTTCCTTTCGAATCCGGTTTCGGCCGACGATCGGCACCCGCCTGCATGGCCCGCAGACGGACGGATCGCGGCGCGTGCGGCATCCGCGGACCAGACCCGCACGAGATTATACCGTCGCAAAATGAATGCCCCGATCGAGGCCGGATGCATCCGTCCGGTCACCCGGCGCGGCGCAGGCGGTGGATGCGCACGCGGCTTTCCACGCCCACGGCGGAGGGCTCCATCCGCACGCCGGCTTCCTCCACGGTCCATCCCGCGTCCCCCATGGCGCGCAGGAACTCGCCGGCGTACACGCGGCCAGGGTCCGCGACAAGCACCGTGCCGCCGGGGACGGTCACCGCGGGCAGCAGCGCGGCGAGGATGGCCGCGTTGCGCTGCTCGTACAGCACGTCCGCCGCGATCACCCGGTCGAAACCCGCGCCGGGGGGCGGATGGCGCCAGTCCAGCATCTCCGTGCGCAGTGGGGACAGGCCGTTGCGCGCGGCGTTGGCGCGGGCGAAGCGCAGGGCGTCGCCGTACCAGTCCGTGGCCAGCACGTCCGCGCCGCGGCTGCGCAGGGCCAGCGACGGCAGCGCCACGCCGCATCCCAGCTCCAGCACGCGCACGCCGGCCCAGTCCTTCCCCGCCCCGCCCGCCGCGGCCGAGGACGGCGCGGGCTCGTCCAGGAGGTGCCGGGCCAGCCCGCGCGCGGAGGGCCACAGCTCCGCCCAGTACGGCAGCCGCTCGTCGGTGCCGTACTCGGTCTCGTCGATCAGCTCGTCGGCCGCGCGGGGTAGGATGAGCTCCACCTCCCATCCCCCGTGCTCGAAGTGCTCCTCGCGCACGTCGAACCGCGCCCGCAGCTCCGCCTCCAGCGCCTGCTCCATCCGCCTCCCCGTGTCGTATCGACGCGCATCGCTTGCCCCGGCCGCCGCGCGCGGGCATACTTGCTGTGCGCGACACAAGCTCCGCGCCGCGCGCGCATCGGTCAACCCGCTCCCTGGTGCTGATCCGTGGTCATGCTCCGGCGCAGGCCGTTCGAACGCCGGCTTCGCCGTGCCCTGCTGCTGTTTTCCGTGCTCCCCTCGCTGCTGCTGGTGGGGCTGGGCGCGTACGCCATCGCCCGCACCGTCCGCCTGAGCGACGCGGTGGGGGCGTGGGAGCGCGTGGGCGGCAGCGGCGGCGAGCTCATCCGCCGCGCGGAGCAGTCCGGCGACCCGGCCCTCGCCCGCGCCGCCGCCCGGCACCGGCGGGAGCTGGAGGAGTCCATCACCAACGCGCGGCGGTGGGAGTACCTGCTCAACCGCTCCATGGTGCTCATCCCCCTCGCCGGCCTGCTGATCGGCGGGGCGATGGCGATCCTGGGGCTGCGGGCCTCGCGCAGCATCGGCCGGCGGTTGTCGCGGCCGGTGGAGGAGCTGGCGGGGTGGGCGGGGATGGTGGCCCGCCGCGAGCCGCTCCCCGCCAACGACGGGCGCGCCGCGGCGGACGAGTTCGCCGTGCTGCGGCGGGCGTTCCGGCGGATGGTGTCGGAGCTGGGGGAGCTGCACGAGCGCGAGCTGGAGGCGGAGCGCGCGCGCACGTGGGTGGGGATGGCGCGGCGCGTGGCGCACGAGCTCAAGAACCCGCTCACGCCCATGCGCTTTGCCCTGCGGACGCTTCAACGCACGGCGCCGGAGCGGGAGGACGCACGCGAGGCGCTGGAGGTGATGGAGGCGGAGAGCGCGCGGCTGGAGGAGCTGGCCCGCACCTTCGCGCAGCTGGGGCGCATGCCGGAGGGCCCGCCCAGCGACATCGACCTGCGCGAGATGCTGGACTACCTGCTGCGCACGCACCTGTCGCCGCAGGTGCGTCCTACCCTGGAGGCGCCGGACGGCATTCCCTGTGTGCGCGGCCACCACGACGCACTGTCCCGCGCCTTTGCCAACCTGCTGCTGAACGCGGGCGAGGTGGTGGCCGCGGCGGGGGGCGGATCGGTGCGGGTGGAGCTGCGCGAGGCGGGCGCGGAGGTGGAGGTGCGGGTGCTGGACGATGGGCCGGGGATCCGGCCGGAGCACGTGGAGCGGGTGTGGGAGCCGGACTTCACCACCAAGGCGCGCGGCACGGGACTGGGGCTGGCGCTCGTGCGGCAGACGGTGCAGGCGCACGGTGGCCGCGTGTGGGCCCGCAACCGCCCGGAAGGCGGCGCGGAGTTCGGGGTCGCGCTGCCGGCGGGGGATGGGGCCGCGGACGAGATGGAGATGTCGGGGGCTATGCGAGCGGATCGAGGAGACTGAGACCCGGAATCCAGCGGAAGTCGCCGACGTTGCGGGTTACAAGAGTAAGCCCGTGGACGAGTGCCGTAGCAGCGATGATACTGTCGCCCAGGCTCATCTTTCGGGCCTGCCTGAGACGGACGGCTTCCATCATGATGGTATGCGAGATCGGAAGCAGGATCGCGTCGGCGAAGAAGCTTTCCAACGCGTCCTGCTCGTCCCGCTGGAGCCGGGTGAATCCGAGGGCCTCGATGTAGCTGACGCTGGAGACCAGCGGCGTATGCTCGGCGATGAACTCTCGGAGCTGCTGATACTGCTGCTGGACGGAGTAGATGACGATGTTCGTGTCGAGCAGCATCAGTCCTCGCGTCCAGGCAGCGGTCGGTCTTGCCGAATCTCACGTTGCCACGCAACAGGGTCCGCGATCTCTGCCAGCGCACCGCCGGCGTCGGCAGCACGTTGCAGCGCGCGCGCCATTCGGCGACCACGCGCCCGCCGCTCTTCTTCTGACTCGGTCTGCACGAGCGTCACTTCCACCTGGGCGCGGCCGCGAGGTGGCGGCGCATCGATCCACTCGAGGTGATCGCCCTCGAGCACTGCCCTGTAGGTCTGCGTGGTCATAAGTTCTCCTTTCGCATGGCTGGAGCTGAATATAATTGGTACTCAGCAGGTTGTCTGCCGGCTTGAAGCAGGATGCGAACCGAGGAGCACGCGTGATCGTCGTCAATCGATGGTCGCGCACGCCCGAGGAAACCTATCGGGACAGCGGGCGTAGAATGCGCGACCCTGTAGACCAACCCGGACCGCGACGCCCCTCCGCCCGTCGGAATTGATGCCATCCACCGTCCTGATCGTCGACGACGAGCCCAACATCCGCCGGATGCTGGGAAGCCTGCTGCGCTCCGAGGGATACCGCATCCGCGAGGCCGGCAGCGCGCTGGGCGCCCTGTCCGAGGTGCAGAGCGAAGAGCCGGACGCCGTCTTGATGGACCTGTACATGGAGGGCGGCGAGACGGGGCTGGACGCGCTCCCCCGCCTGCGCGAGGCCGCGCCGGACCTGCCCGTGATCATGATGAGCGGCCGCGCGTCCCTCTCCGACGCGGTCAAGGCCACGCGGCTGGGCGCGTTCCACTTCATCGAAAAGCCGCTCACGCCCGAGGCGGTGCTGCTCACGCTGGGCAGCGCGCTGGAGCTGCGAAAGGCGCGCGACCTGAACCGCTCGCTCATGGAGGAGCTGGGCGACCCGGACGAGATGGTGGGCCGCAGCCCGGACGTGGAGAAGGTGCGGCAGATGATCGAGCGGGTGGCGCCCACGGACGCGCGGGTGCTCATCACGGGGGAAAGCGGCACGGGCAAGGAGGTGGCGGCGTCCGCCATCCACCGCCAGAGCCGCCGCGCCGCGGGGCCGTTCATCAAGCTGAACTGCGCGGCCATCCCCCGCGACCTGGTGGAGTCGGAGATGTTCGGCCACGAAAAGGGCGCGTTCACGGGCGCGCACGACCGGCGGCGGGGGCGCTTCGAGCTGGCCAGC
>DATING010001436.1:0-3528 GCA_035474555.1 Longimicrobium sp.
GGCGAACACGCCGGTGAGCACGATCTGCCGTCCCGGGGACAGGATGTACGCCAGGCTCCCCTCGCCGCGCAGCGATCCGCTGGGATCGCCGTCGCTGCGCACCTGCTGCATGCCGGGCGCGAGCTCGGCGTTCACGCTCCAGTGCCGCCACTCGCGGAGGTAGCGCGCCGTCAGCTCGCCCAGGCCGTAGAAGTCGGGATCGAAGTAGCCGTCGTTCAGGTCGCGCTCAAAGCTGAAGGTGCGGAACCCCAGCCCCAGCGTGAGCGGGCCGGCAATGCGCCGCGCCACGGCCAGCGTGCCGTTCACGCGGCGGTTCTCCTCGCCGGACTCGCGCCCCGTGAACTGCGCCGTCCCCGCGTTGCCGGAGACCGTCCAGCGGCGCGCCGGGATCCAGCTGGCGCCCACGGAGAACTCGTCCAGGTACACCTGGTTCTGGATGAGCAGCGCCGTGCCGTCCAGCGCGTAGTGCGCGTACCCCGCGTTCGCCCGGACCGGGTAGCGCCCCGGCGACGACACGCCCAGCCGGTAGGTGGGGATGGGATCGGCGTCGTCCACGTCGTACACGCTCGTGCCCACGGTCCCCGAAAAGCCCCAGCCCGGCTCCAGCTGCAACCACAGCGTCCCCGCGCCGCCCAGGGACGACCGCTCCGCGGGATCCGGATCCGCCGTCGCCACGCGGCGATACAGCTCCAGGCGCAGCTCCGTACGGGGCCCGAAGGGACGGGCGGAAGCGGACGTGGAGGTGGTGCCGATCTCGTTGCCGTCGCTGTCCCACTCCGTGACGTACGTTCCGCTCGCCCGCGGCGCCACGGCCAGCCTCGCCCACCGCAGGGCCTCGCGCGCGTCGCGGTCCGTGGGCGCCACGGCGACCGCGCGGCGGGCGGCATCCAGCGCGCCCGCGCTGCGCCCCTGCCAGCGCAGCGTCTGCGAGAGGCCCACCCACGCCGCCGCGTCGTTGGGGTTCCGGGCGATCACCTCGCGCCAGCGCCGTTCCGCCGGAACCAGGCGGCCGCTCCACCCCGCCGCCCGCGCCAGGCCCCGCAGGGCGTCCGCGTTCTCCGGCTCGATCTCCAGCACCCGCCGGTAGACCATCTCGGCGCTGTCCAGCCGCGAGGCCCACGCCAGCACGGTGCCCAGCCCCACGAGCGCCTCGGTGTCGCGCGGGTTGCGGCGCAGGACGGAGTCGTACGCCGCCACGGCCGCGTCGTAGCGCGACGCCCACGACAGCACCCGCGCGCGCCCCAGGCCAATGGACGGGTCGTCGGGCGTGATCTCCTGCAGGCGGCCGTACGTAGCCAGCGCCTCGTCGTAGTTGCCGGCCCAGGACTCGAACTGCGCACGGGCCTGCAGGGCCGGCAGGAAGCCGGGGTCCTGCGCCAGCAGCGGGTCCAGCGCCCGCGCCGCGCCGGCCGGGTCGCCGCGCCACGCCAGCACCCGCGCCCGGTCCACCTGCGCCTCGCGGTTGCCGGGATCCAGCCGTAGCAGCCGGTCGAACAGGGCCAGCGACTCGTCGTAGCGCTCCGCCCACGCGCGGATGAGCGCCACGCGCTGCAGCGCCGTGGCATCCGCCGAGTCCGCCGCGAGGCGCGCCTCGTACAGGGGGGTGGCGGCGGCGATGTCGCCCGCGGCCCAGGCGCGGTCGGCGGCGTCCTGGGCCCGCGCGGGAGCGGCCCAGGCGAGCAGGAGCAGGACGAGGAAGAACGGGCGTCTCACGGGCGGCCTCCGCGCAGGACGGGTGCGTCGATGGTGCGATACGTTTCGCGCATCAGGTCGTAGACGGGACGCTGCCGCTCGCGCCAGCGCGGCTGCTCCCAGGTGGGCCAGGTGAACGATGCCACGTCCGCCGCGCGGCCGCTGGCCGGCCACTGGCGCCACGCGGAGCCCTCGCGCGCGGCGGCCACGATGCGGATCCCCTCCACCGTCGTGGTGCCGAACGTCTCGGGTACGACGCCGTCGGGGTCCTGCAGCACGCGACGCTCGCTGGGGTCGGTAAAGTTCAGCAGCATCCACGGGATGCGCACCTCCAGCACGCCGTCGCCGCGCTCCCACATCCCGTCCGGCGGACCGCCCGGCCGCAGGATGCCGCGGTCGTAGCCGAACCCCTCGTACTCCGTCCCGTCGCGCGCGAAGCGGCGGCGGTTGGTGAGGACGCGGAGCGAATCGTACACCCCGTCCTCGTTGGGCTGCGTCCGGTAGGGCCGGTTGTAGCGCCGCTGGTACCGGCCGGAGAAGAAGCCGGGGAGCGGGTCGTCGATGGCCGGCGGCGGGTTCGCCTGGCCGGGGAGCGCCGCCGTCCGGGCGATCACGAAGGGGTTGGAGGCGGGGTCCGCCACCAGCCGCACCTCGTTCCCCCGCGCCATGAGGGCGAACTCCAGCCCCACGGGCAGGCGCGCTCCCACCCTGCCCGGCCAGCGAAAGTCGCCCGCCTGCGGCTTCAGGACGTCGAACCCCACCATCACCTCCTCCGGCAGACGCCCGCCCGCCCCCTCGAAGAAGAGCCAGAGGTACGCCTCGTCCGAGGCGGCGCGCAGGGTGCCCTGGGGCGTCTGGTACAGCGCCGGCATCCGCCGCCACGACGCCGTGCGCTCCGCCAGCGTGGCCCCGGCGACCACCTCGCCGGGGTCCATGGCGAACATCCCGTAGTGCTGCTCCGCGTCCAGGCGGTTGTGCCACAGGCGGGTGCGCTCCAGGGGGATCTCGAAGTCCATGACGATCCAGTTCTTCTTGAACCACTCGTCGATCCAGGCGAAGATGGCGCCGCCGGCCATCCCGCTCTCCGCGATCTCGCGCGTGAGCCGGGCGTTGACCTCCGCCATCTGCTGCTCCGTCAGGCCGCCGTGGTGCCACCCCTGCGGCTGCAGGTGCGCGCTGCCGATGCTGGCCGGCACGCCGTACTCGCTGATGACGACGGGCATCCCCCGGTGGTGCCGCTTGAGCTCCGTGAGGTAGCCGAAGTAGTTGCTGCGCCCCTCGGACGACCGCGCGGCGTTGTAGCCCGGGTCCAGCACCATGAAGTCCGGGTAGTACGGATACGCGTGGTACGAGGCGAAGTATCCCGCCGGGAGCGCGGCCGTGGGGCGGACGAGGCTGGCGTCCAACCCCCGTGCGTCCTCGTCGCTGTCCATCCCCGGTACGCCCGCGTTCTCGCCCAGCCGCTCGCGGATGGCGATCTCCTCCACCACCGTGCTTTCCGTGGGATGCGTGAGCGGGTCCAGCGTGGGCCAGTTGGTGTAGGCAATGGGCCGCTGCGCGCGGTAGGTGTCCGTCTCGTACGCGATGATGTACTCCGTGGCCTTGCCCAGCCACGCGTCCATGGGCGAGCCGCCGTCCACGGTCAGGAAGCGTCCCCGAAAGCCCCGCCCTTCCGGCCGCAGCGCGTTGAACGTCACCACGGAGTACGCCTCCCACTCGCGGCCGATGATGTACGCCAGCACCCACGGCGACACGTCCGCCGTGTAGGCGCCGCCGGCGTGCCCCGCGCGCTGGGGACTGTCGGCGCGGCCGTGCAGAAGGTCCACCACGCTCCGC
>DATING010001437.1:0-3573 GCA_035474555.1 Longimicrobium sp.
GCCGCGATGGCGTCGTCCGCGTCCGCCATCACCATGCTTTCCGTGACCTCCAGCTTGAGCGCGGCCGCGTCCACGCCGCTGCTCTCCAGCACCGCGCGCACGTGCGTCGCCAGCCCCGGGCGCGCGAACTGGCGCATGGACAGGTTGATGCCCATGCCCAGCGGGGGCGTGGAGGGAAAGCGCTCCTGCCAGTCGCGCAGCTGGTGCGCCGCCTGCTCCAGCACCCACTCGCCGATGGGGACGATGAGCCCCGTCTCCTCCGCGATGGGGATGAAGTCGGCGGGGGCCACCAGGCCGCGGACGGGGTGGGCCCAGCGCACCAGCGCCTCGAAGCCGCGCAGGTGCTGGTCCGAGAGCGACACGATGGGCTGGTAGTAGACGCGCAGCTCGTCGCGCTCCAGCGCGTACCGCAGGTCTGCGTGCAGGCGCAGCGCGGCCAGCGACTCCTCGTGCATCCCGGGCTCGAACAGCTGCACCGTGCCCGTGAGCCGCGAGCGCGCCATGGCCGACTCGGCGTCGCGCAGCACGTGCTCGGCATGGGTGTGCGCGGCGTTGGCCACCACCACGCCCACGTCCGTCCCGCAGAACACCTCGTGCCCGTCCAGGTGGTAGCCCGCGCTCAGCACGCGCCCCATCCGCTCCGCCACGCGCAGGGCCTCCACCGGCGCGCCCAGCCCGTTCAGCAGCACCAGGAAGTCGTCGCCCTCCGCGCGGGCCACCACGTCCGCGGGGCGCACGCACGCGTCCAGCCGCTGGGCCGCCAGCGCGAGCAGCTCGTTGCCGTGCTCGTGGCCCAGGGCCTCGTTGATCCGCTGAAAGCGGTTGAGGTCCAGGTGGATGATGGCGTACGGCCGCTCGGGCTGGGCGGCGAAGGCGGCGTGGGCGCGCTCCACGTGCCCCACGAACGCCGCGCGGTTGGGGAACCCCGTGTCGGGGTCGTACAGCTGGTCCAGTGCGGCGGGCGTCACCTCGCCGGCGGGCGCGTGGACGATGGCCTGGATCTGCGTTCCCGGGCCGTCGCGCAGCAGGACGCAGGTGAGCTCCGCCGTCACCGCCTCGCCCTTTCTGCCGCGCAGGCGCACCGGCAGCCGGTTCACCTGCCCCTCGGCTTCCATCCGCGCGTGCACGTCGGCCCACCCGTCGCGCTCGGCGAACAGGTCACCCATCTGCGCCCGCGCGTCGCCCGCCGAGACCCCGAAGCGCACGAACGCCGCGGGGTTCATCTCCAGGATGCGCCCGTCCGGATCGGCGATGCACACCGCGTCCTGGGTGTGCTGAAAGAGCGATCGAAAGCGGTGCGGCATGCGCGGAGATTGAAGGGGATTGCGGACAAGTGCACGGGCCCCGCCGGCTGCTGGAACGCGGGCGGCGGGGCATCGGCCGAATGCGGCTACCCCGCAGCCTCGCAAGATATCAGCCCGCCAGCGGAATCTTGCACAAGGCATTGCAACGCAACGGTTTTGCAGCGTCGTGCGATGCCGTCGTTCTGCTCCGATCGCAGAGCGAACCCCGACAAGTCTCATCGGCGCGTTCTCTATCCCAGCGTTTTCGGTAGAGAAGACGCGGACGCGAAGCACCCGGCGGAAGGAGCTCCGCCGGGCGATTCCTTTGCCGCGCCGTTCAGCGCTCCGGCAGCGGCGCGTGTGACCGGCCGCGTGCCGCGTCGGGCGCCTGGTGCACCCGCTCCCCCGTCGGGCGGCCGGCGGCCGCCCTGCCCGCGGCCTGCATGTACACGGCCCGCGTGGTGGGCTCGGGCATGTCGATCCCCTCCAGCCGCAGCGTCTCCAGGTGCGACCGGATGACCTCGCGGATCAGCTCCTCCACCACCTCCTGCGTGTCCGCCGCGGCGATGCAGGGCGGAAGATCGGGGACCGTTGCCAGGTAGCCGTTCTCGCACTCCTCGATGACGACGGCGTACCACGGATCGTCCTCGCCGCGGAGCAGGTCCAGCAAGCGGTCCACCGGGTGCACCGTCAGCTGCGCGAGCGGCTTGCCGCCCTGGCTGATGACGACCTCGAATCCGTTCTCCACGGCCTGCAGCAGCTCGTCCAGCTTCCGCTCCGCCTCGCGCACATCAACCTCGGTCATTGCCATGCTCGCCTCCAGGGTTTGGGTTCGGCGACGAGTCTAATCCAATCTCCCGGTTCATGGAATCGTACAGACAAAACACGGCCACGGTGCGGACTTTCGTCCGCAGGGTGGCGTAAGCCGCAAGCCCGGCGATCGCCATCGGCGCGTTCGGGACGCTCCGTTTCGTGTGGTGCCGCCCTCTGCCGCGCCAACCGGACCGGTGCCCATCAAACGGATTGCGGACGAAAACGAGCCACCCGGCGGATCGTCCACCGGGTGGCTCGTTGCGCGTCGCGGCCCGTAGCTCCGTCTCAGGCTACCTGGTGTACGGGCGTGCCATGCTCGTGCAGAAACTCCGGCGCGAAGTCGGCGCCGTTTGGCCACTCGATGGTGCCGGTTTCCGGGTTGACCGCCACGCTCCGGAAGAACTGCGGATACTTGAGCGGTTCGAAGACCTCGCCGTACAACTCGCCGGAAAGGTCGATGTCCCGGATGGTCCCGTCGCTGAACCCCAGCCGGAGCGAATAGCCCTCCAGGGGGCGAACGGAGTCGACGCGTATGAACATCCAGTTCCGGCTACGGGGCCTGTGTGACCTGGCCATAGCCCACGCGAGACGATGGCTGGGGGATCGGATCGCCGTCCTCGCGAAGGCCCTCGAGGTGAAACTCGATGGCTTCGCGAATCAAAGTCCTGACTTCGTCTTCCGTTTCTGCCGCCGCGATACAGCCTGGGAGATCGGGGACGTATGCACTGCATCCCGTCGCCCCTTTCTCGATCACGATTGCATATTCCATGGCTACCTCAGCCCCGCTTGTGTGAGGATACTCTGCACCGTGTCTGGATGAAGATCGGCACTTGGCTTACCGGCGACGGTAACCTTGCCTTTCTTTGCTGGATGTTTGTACTGCCGGTGGCTGCCCTTGGTTCGCGCAAGATACCAGCCATCTGCTGTAAGCATATAGATAATCTCACGTACTTTCATCTGCACCCATCCCTTTCCCCCACCCGGTTCAGACAGGATCGTTGGCGTCGTGCTCTCTTCTGGTAATTTACGTGGATCCTGCTGGAAAGTGTACAAACAAAACAAGCCACCCGGCGGATTATTGTCCGCCGGGTGGCTCGTGTGTATCGCTGGCGCCGTCTACCGCTCCCGCACCGACTCGTACAGCCCGTTGAAGAGCAGGCGGAAGGTGCCGTGCGGCTGCGCCCGGAAGGCGATCTCCGGGCCGAAGAGGTACAGCGTCCCCCGGCCCACGGGCGCGGACACCACCGCCGCGCCGCCCTGCAGGTGCTGCTGCCCCCATGCCCAGCCGCTGCGCAGCGGCCGCGGCGAGTCGAACCACGCGATGCGGCGAATGCCGGCCGCCTCGGCGCCCGCGCCCAGGCGGAACACCGGCGAGTCGTCGAACATCACGTCCGCGTGCTCGCCCATCCCCCACGCCACGGGCGCGTCGTTGTCCACCGCCACGCGCAGGATGCTGCCGGGGATGTAGTACTGCTCG
>DATING010001438.1:0-3107 GCA_035474555.1 Longimicrobium sp.
ACGCATCGTCCGCACCTTCGATCCACCGCGCCTCCCTTGACGCCCCCGCCCGCGTTGCGCATCCCTTCATCGTCCCGCACAACGAAGCCATGTTCCACATCGACCCGTCCGACCCGACGCCCGTGGAGGCGCAGATCGTCCGCACCGTGCGCTCGGCGCTGGGCGCGGGGCTGCTGTCGCCGGGGCAGACGCTCCCCACCGTGCGCCAGCTGGCCGTGGACCTTCGCGTGGGGCTGAACGCCGTGGCCCGCGCCTACGCCGAGCTGGAGCAGCAGCAGGTACTCGAAACCGTGGCCGGGGTGGGCACCGTAGTGCGGGCAGCCCCCGGGGCCATCCACCGCGAAGAAGTGCTCGCGGAGCTGGGCGCCCTGGAGGACACCTTCCTGCGGGAGGCCGCCGCGCTGGGCTTTTCGCTGGACGACGTGATCATCCACCTGGACAGCCGCCGAAAGAGCTAGAGGAGTTCCCCATGGTTCCCATCACCGCCCTCGTCCCGTCCAGGCCCGATGCCACGGGCGTCGTGGTGCCGCAGATACGGCCTCCCCGCGCCAACGTGCTGGGCGTGCTGGCCGCCACCGTCCCCACCGTGGCCGGCATCGCCACGGCCGTCGCCGTGCAGAGCCCCGTGGCGGCCATCGCCGGCGCCATCGTGGGCGCCATCGCCGCGTTCTCGCCCAAGATCGCCAACCAGTGGGAGCGCGCCGTGGTGCTCAAGTGGGGGCGCTACGTGGGAATGCGCGGGCCGGGCGTGTTCTTCGTCGTCCCCGGCGTGCACACGGTGGCGGCGTGGATCGACCAGCGCACCGTGACCTCGCCCTTTGCCGCCGAGCAGACGCTCACCAGCGACGCGGTGCCCGTGAACGTGGACGCGGTGCTGTTCTGGACCGTCTACGACCCCGAAAAGGCCGCGCTGGAGGTGCAGGACTACACGCAGGCCGTGAGCTGGGCCGCGCAGACGGCCCTGCGCGACATCATCGGCCGCACGTCGCTCACGGAGCTGCTGCGCGGGCGGATGCACATCGAAAAGGAGCTGCAGGCGCTCATCGACGAGCGCACCACGCCGTGGGGGGTGACGGTGCACTCCGTGGAGATGCGCGACGTGGTGATCCCGGCCTCGCTGCAGGACGCCATGTCGCGCGAGGCGCAGGCGGCCCGCGAAAAGCAGGCGCGCATCATCCTGGGCGAGGCGGAGGTGGAGATCGCCAAGCTGTTCGAGAAGGCGGCCGAGCCCTACCAGGCCAACCCCGTCGCCCTGCAGCTTCGGCAGATGAACATCCTGTACGAGGGGCTCAAGCAGAAGGGCGGGATGATGGTGGTGCCCAGCACGATGGTGGAGTCGATGGGCCCGGCGGGATACATGGCCGCCGCCGCGCTGGCCGGCCAGCAGCAGCAGGAAGCGCGCAACGCCGCCGCCCCCCCGCGCGCCCTGAACGGCGCGTCCGACGAGGCCTCCGTGCGCGTGTCCGACGACTTCAAGCTCTTCAGCACGGACGAGAGCTGAGCATCACGATCCGGCTTTCCCGCGGCCTCACACGGAGGGCACGGAGGACACGGAGGAGAGAACGCGGAGGATGAGGAACGGGCCGGCACCCTGCATGGGTGCCGGCCCGTCCCATTTGCGCCACACTTACAATTGGCGTCTTTTACTTGTAGATTGGGTTCCGTCCTCCCGCCGTAGTCGCTGCCCCTTCGCGAGACGATCTGCCATGCAATTGACAACCCTGCTCGCCGCGCCCGTGCTGCTCATCCTGTCCCTGGCCGGATGCGGCAATGGTACGGTGGAGGCCGGACGGGAGCCCGGGACCTCACAGCGGGCGCTCGCCGCCGTCCGCACCGCGGCCGAGCACCGGGCCGTGGAGCGCGGGGGAACGCCGCTGCTGTACCACGAGGGATGGACCCGCCGGATCACGGCCGTCGATCGATCGGGCGGCGAGCGCGAGCTCCTGCGCGTGGAGCCCCGCGCCCGCGGCACGACCCCGGGAGAGGCCGTGCTCGGCTTTCGCGACGTCGCCCTGTCGCTCTTCGATCCCGCACACCGTGTTCGCGCCGTCACCGTACGGACGCTGGACGGCGAAGCGTGGACGTTCGAGGCGCGGGAGCACGCCGGCGCGGCACCGGCCCGCGATCCCGCGCCCATGGAGCGCGCGCGGAGCAGCGTGCAGACCGGGGCCGTGCACCGCGTCATGCGTGTGCGGGCCGCGGGGGACCGGATCGCCATCTACCACCCCGGCTGGTCCAGCCGCATCCGCGCCGTGGACGCCACCGGCCGTACGCACGACGTCTACCGGCAGACGCGGGTCTTTCACGGGGCCTACCCGCGCGAGGTCGCCATCGGCTTTGACGACGTCGGAATCGCCGTGTTCGACGCCAACCACCGCATTGCCGCCGTAAATGTGGAGACGGTGGCGGGGGAAAGCTGGACGTTCGATGAGGTTAGCGTCCGTTGCCCGGTCGACTGTCCTCCGAGCGACAGCGTCGAACAACAGAGCTGATTGCGAGGACGGGCCCGGCACCTTGCGAGGTGCCGGGCCCGTTTCGGTACTGGAACTTCGCCCCGGTGTACTCCCCCGGCCGCGACGGACAGTCCGCGCAGGCGGACTTCGTGACGTTCCAGCCGCGGTTTCAACCGCCTGGACGGGGGGCTGCCGACTCGCCCTGGTGCCGGTCCCGCCCGCAGTTGCAGGCTGTCCCCTGTAACCTGTCCCCTGTAACCGCAGTTACGCCCGCCCCATCCGCCGCTTGAGCTCCTGCAGCCGGGCCTCCACGTCATCGTGGATGGACGTCTGCGAGGGGGGCGGGGGCGGCGGGGTGGGATCCAGGCCGTTGAGCTCGTCCAGCGCGTCGCCGTACGCGATCTCGCTCTCCATCTTCTCCGCCGCGCGGTCGAAGTCGTCGAACGCCTGGGCGCCGGCGATGCCGCCCATGCGCTGCTGGCTCTGCGCCCGCCGCACCTCGTTCAGCAGCACGAAGCGGTTGGCATCGGCCTCCTTGTAGCGGCGCATCATGTCATCCACCTCCTGCGCCCGCAGCTCCCGCTCCGCCCGGGCCGCGCGCACCTTCTCCTCCAGCACCGCCACCCGCTTGCGGTGCCGCTCGGCGAACTCGCC
>DATING010001439.1:0-8056 GCA_035474555.1 Longimicrobium sp.
GCTGCCGGCGAGGGGACGGCCATCGAATTTTCGGAAAGCACGATGGTGGCGACACGGGGCGGATGTTTGCCCAGGCACAGATCCACCCGATCGCGATCCCGAAAAGGCGGCCCTGGATGGAAGGCTGTGCATCGGATGCTCCGGACGGAACCCGCTGGCAGACCGGATCAGGGCGATGACGAGACCGGTTCATCGGGAGATCCGGTCTTCCGGTTGCCCGTCTGCTCGTGACCTCCCCGGCACACATCGCTTGGCAAAAACGTGGAACGGCCCCGGAGCAGACGTCGCTCCGGGGCCGTTCCACGTGCGGCGCCCCCCGGCGCCATGATCCGTCAGAGCGTGGCCGTCAGCTCCGCCAGCTGCACCTGCACGGAGGCGGACGACGTGCCCCCCGCCGCGGCGCGCGCCTGCACCGACGCCTTCGCATCGAACAGCGCATCCAGATCCGCGTCCGCGAACTCGCCGCTCACCTGCACGAACAATTCGCGCGGCAGGGCACTCAACGGGCATCCCATCCCCTCCGCGGCGCGCACCAGCTTGCCCACCGCGCCGTGCGCCTCGCGGAACGGCACCCCGCGCCGCACCAGGAAGTCCGCCACGTCCGTCGCCAGCATGGCCGAATCCACCGCGCCGGCGCAGCGGGCCGTGTCGATGTCCATCGTCCGCACCGTCCCCGCCACGGCGGGCAGCACGTCCGACAGCGCGTCGAAGGCGGCGAAGAGGGCGGACTTGTCCTCCTGAAGATCCTTGTTGTAGCCGCTGGGCAGCCCCTTGAGCAGGGCCAGCATCCCCGTCAATTCGCCGATCAGCCGCCCCGCCTTGCCGCGGGCCAGCTCCAGCGCGTCGGGATTGCGCTTCTGCGGCATCAGCGACGACCCCGTGCTGAAGCGGTCGCTCAGCCGCACGAAGCCGAACTCCGACGTGGCGAAGAGGACCAGGTCCTCCGCCAGGCGGCTCAGGTGCACGCCCGTCATCGACATCACGAACAGCAGCTCCGCCACCCAGTCGCGGTCCGCCACCGCGTCGATGGAATTCTGCGACACGGCGCGGAAGCCCAGCGACTCCTTGAGCAGCACGCGGTCCACGGGAAACGGGCAGCCGGCGATGGCCCCCGAGCCCAGGGGGAGGATGGACACGCGGTCCACGGCGTCCGCCAGCCGCTCGCGGTCGCGCGCCAGGGGCCACGCGTGCGACATCAGCCAGTGCGCCGCCGACACGGGCTGCGCGCGCTGCATGTGCGTGTACGCCGGCATCACCGTCTCGCCGTGCACCTCCGCCTGCTCCACGAGCGCAGACTGCAGGTCGCGAAGCTCCAGGTCCAGCAGCTTGGCGGCCTCCAGCGCCCACAGGCGAAAGTCCGTGGCCACCTGGTCGTTGCGCGAGCGGCCCGTGTGCAGCTTGCCCGCCACGGGGCCCGCCGTCTCGCCCAGCAGCCGCTCCACCAGCGTGTGGATGTCCTCGTCCGCCGCGGCGTTCCAGTCCGCGTCGGTCCATCCCTCCAGCATCGTCTCCACCGCGTCCAGCCCGGCGCGCAGGTCGGCCGCCTCGGTGGGGTCGATGACGCCGGCGGCGCCCAGGGCCGCGGCCCAGGCGCGGCTGCCGGCCACGTCCTGCCGCCACAGCCGCCGGTCCACGGGGAGCGACCGGTTCAGGCGGTCCATCTCGGGCGCGGGGCCCGCGCTGAAGCGCCCGCCCCACATGCGGGCGCCGGGCACGGCCGGCGCGGTCTGCGCCGGCATCAGGGGAGTGCACGCCATGTCAGTCCGCCGCCTGGAGGGTGGGGGGCAGTGCCGCCTCGCGCGCCTTGAGCGCGGCCACGCGGCCCGAAAGTCCGAACAGGCGAATGAATCCCGCCGCGTCGGCCTGCTGGTAGACGTCGTCCTCGCCAAAGGTCACGAAGCGCTCGTCGTACAGCGACTGCGCCGACCAGCGGCCCGCCACCGTCACGTTGCCGCGGTGCAGCTTGAGGCGGATGGAGCCCGTGACCGCCTTTTGCGTCTCGTTCACCAGCGCGTCCATGGCGATGCGCTCCGTGGTCCACCAGCGGCCCTCGTAGACGAGGTCCGCGTAGCGCGGGGCGATCATGTCCTTGAGCGACAGCGTCCGCCGGTCCAGCACCAGCTGCTCCAGCTCCGAGTGCGCGGCGTACAGGATGGTGCCGCCCGGCGTCTCGTAGATGCCGCGCGACTTCATCCCCACCAGCCGGTCTTCCACCAGGTCGATGCGGCCGATGCCGTGCACCCCGCCGATGGCGTTCAGCCGCTCGATCACCTGCACGGGCGACAGCGCCTGGCCGTTCACGGCCACGGGAAAGCCCTCCACGAACTCCACCGTCACGTACTCCGGAACGGGCGGCGCGTCTTCCGGCGAGCGCGTCATGAGGAACAGGTCCTCCGTGGGCTCGTGCGCCGGGTCCTCCAGCGGCCCGCCCTCGTGGCTCACGTGCCACAGGTTGCGGTCGCGGGAGTAGATTTTCTCCCTGGTCGCCGTCACCGGCACGTCGTGCTTGGCGGCGTAGGCCAGGGCGTCCTCGCGGGAGCGGATGTCCCACTCGCGCCAGGGGGCGATCACGGGGAGCTCCGGGGCCAGGGCGCCGTAGGTGAGCTCGAAGCGCACCTGGTCGTTGCCCTTGCCCGTGCAGCCGTGGGCCAGGTGCGTGGCGCCCACCCTCTGGGCGATCTCCACCTGCCGCTTGGCGATGATGGGGCGCGCCATCGACGTGCCCAGCAGGTACTTGCGGCCGTAGATGGCACCCGCGCGCAGGGTGGGCCACACGAAGTCGCTCACGAACTCGTCGCGCAGGTCTTCCACGTAGCAGGCGGCGGCGCCGGAGGCGCGGGCCTTGTCCTCGAGCCCGCTGAGCTCCTCGCCCTGGCCGATGTCGGCGGCCACGCAGATGACTTCGCCGCCGTAGTTCTCGCGCAGCCAGGGCACGATGATGGAGGTATCCAGTCCGCCCGAGTAGGCGAGGACGATGCGAGGCGTGGTCATGGTCGGGCGCTCCGGATTCGGTGGTGTTATCGGGCTTCCGTCGCGTGTGCGCAGCGACGGTCGAGAAACAGTGCGTCAGTGCGTGAGTGCGTCAGTGCGGAAGTGGACTTCGTCGCGGCGCGGAACCACTCCCGCACTCACGCACTTCCGAACTCACGCACTCCCCCTACTCCCAATGTTCTGCGCCGGGCGTTTCGCGCACTTCCATCACGACCGCGATCTCGTCGCAGGCGTGCAGCTTGGGGCAGCTGCGGCAGTCGCTCCACACCTTGGCCGGGAACATCTCCTTGGGCACGGTGCGGAACCCCAGCCGGTGAAAGAAGCCGTCGCGCAGCGTCAGGGCGAACACGGTGGTGATGCCCAGCGTCTCCGCGTCCTCCACCAGCCGCTGCACGATGCGCCCGCCCAGCCCCATCCCCTGCGTGGCCGGATCGACCGCCAGGGAAATCACCTCCGCCAGCGTGGGGGAGAAGATGCGCAGGCCGCCGCAGCCCACCACGCGGCCGTTGTCATCCACCGCCACCACGAACTCGCGGAACAGGCGCACCAGCTGCTCGCGCGTCTTGGGCAGCATCAGGTTCTGCGCGGCGAAGCCGTTGATCATGGGCTCCACCTGCAGCATGTCCGCGATGTTCGCGGGGCGTACGTAGACCGGCGCCGACGGATCGAACGGCGGCAGGTCCTCCAGGGCCTCCACGCGGGGAGGAGCAATTTGAACTAGCACGGAATCGCCTCCTCCAGCACCGCGACACCGCGGCGCAGCTCATCGTCCCCGATCACCAGCGGCGGCAGCAGACGAACCACGTCCGGCCCCGCACTCACCAGCAGCAGCCCCGCATCCTGCGCGCGGGCCACGATCCCCGCCGCGTCGTCGGTCTCGATCCCCCAGATGAGCCCCGCGCCCCGGACGGCGCGGATCCCAGGGCGGCGCAGGGCCAGGGCCCCCAGCAGGTCCGCCAGCAGCGTCCCCTTGCGCCGCACCTCGGCCATGAACGCCGGCGCGCCGATCTTGCGGCACGTGGCCAGCGCCGCCGAAGCGACGAGGACTCCCCCGCCGAACGTCGTCCCGTGGTCGCCGGGCTGGAGGGCGGACGCCACGGCCTCCGTCACCAGCACGGCGCCCATGGGCAGCCCGCCCGCCAGGGGCTTGGCCAGCGTCATCACGTCCGGCGTGATCCCCGCCGCCTGGTGCGCCCACAGGTTCCCCGTGCGCCCCAGCCCCGTCTGCACCTCGTCCATCACCAGCAGCGCGCCGGCCTCGTCGCACAGGTATCGCAGCGACTTCAGGAACCCGGCGGGGACGGGCTTTACGCCGCCCTCGGCCTGGATGGGCTCGATGAGCACGGCCGCCGTCTTTCCCCGCGCCAGCAGCCGGTCCACTTCCGCCGTGTCGCCCACGTCGCAGAAGACGACGCCGGGCATCAGCGGGCGGAACGGGTCCTGGTACGCGGCGCGGTCCGTGGCGGCCAGCGCGCCCATGGTCCGGCCATGGAAGCCGCCGCGAAAGGCGATGACCTCGTGCCGCCCCTCGCCCGCGAAGCGCCGCGAGAACTTGATGGCGCCCTCGTTGGCCTCTGCCCCGCTGTTGCAGAAGAACACGCGGTCCGCGAACGAGTTTTCCGCCAGCCAGCCCGCCAGCTCCGCCGCCGGCTGCGTGCGGAACAGGTTGCTCGTGTGGATGAGGCCCCCGTCCAGCGCGCCGCGGATGGCGGCCGCCACGTCCGGGTCGCCGTAGCCCAGGGCGTTCACCGCGATGCCGCTGGTAAAGTCCAGGAACCGGCGGCCGTCCTCCGCGATCAGCTCGCACCCCTCGCCGCCCGTGAAGACCGGCCCGGTGGGCTTGTAGACGCCCAGCAGGGCGGATGTGGTCTGCGTCTCAGTCGCCTGCATGGGCGGTCTCCCGTGTGATCTGGATGCGCGTGCCCGCGCGGTCGTCGTTGAGCATCTCCGACGTGCCGATGCGCACGCGGCCCACCCCCGCCGCCCGTGCCCGCAGCGCCGCGCGGAGCTTGGGGCGCATTCCGCCGGCCGCCTCGCCGCTCGCCAGCAGCGCCGTCACGGCGTCCGTGTCCAGCTCATCCACCCACGCGCCGCCGGCCCTGACCCCCGGCACGTCGCTCACGAAGAGCAGCTCCGCCGCGCACATCCACGCCGCCACGCCGGCGGCGGCATCGTCCGCGTTGGTGTTCAGCCCGTCGCCGTCCGGCCCGCGCGTCACGGGGCTGACGACGGGGGTGATCCCCTGCGCCAGCCAGGTCTCCAGCAGCTCCGTGCGGACGGAAACCAGCTCGCCCGTGCGTCCCAGCGCGCCGCCGTGCGAGATCGTGCCCCGCAGCAGGGCGCCGTCCTCGCCGCTGATCCCGATGGCGTCCGCGCCGGCGTCCAGCAGGGCGGACACCCAGCGCTTGTTCACGCCGCCGCTCAGCACCATCCGCACGATCTCCAGCACCGGCGGCGTGGTGACGCGCAGCCCCTCGTGCCACTCCGGCTCGATGCCCACCGCGCGCTGCAGCTCCGTCACGTCCTTGCCGCCGCCGTGCACCAGCACCGTGGGCATGGCCGAGGCGGCGATGCCGGCAGACACCTCGCGGATCCACCCGTCGTCGTCCGCGCGGTTGCCGCCCACCTTCACGATCCGCGTCACGCCAGTCCCTCCGTCTCGCCCCAGCCGAACATCAGGTTCAGGTTCTGCACGGCCTGGCCGGCGGCGCCCTTGAGCAGGTTGTCGATGACGGAGACGATCGTCAGCATGGGCGCCGAGACGCCCTGGATCGCCGCCACGCCCACCGCCACGCGGTTGGATCCGACCACGTCCGCCAGCGCCGGCATCCGGCCCGCGCCCATCACGCGGACGAAGGGCTCGCCTGCATAATCATCCAGCCACAGCCGCCGCGGATCGTCGACCGGCTCCGCGAGGGTGACGTAGATCGTCTCCAGGATGCCGCGCTTCACGGGCAGCAGGTGCGGGGTAAAGACCAGCTCCGGCGCCGCGCCGTCCGACAGCCCCGCCGCCTGCGCGCGCATCTCGCCCAGATGGCGGTGCACGTTGCCCACGGCGTAGGCGCTGAACCCCTCCGCGATCTCGGCGAACAGCAGCTCCCGCTTGGGCGACCGCCCCGCCCCGGTCACCCCCGACGCCGCGTTGACGATCACCGGCCCCGCGACGAGCCCGCGGCGCAGCAGGGGCGCGAGCGCCACCAGCGCGGCGGTGGGATAGCACCCCGGGTTGGCGACCAGCTCCGCGCCCGCGATCCGCGCCCGGTGCAGCTCGGGGAGCCCGTAGACCGCGCCCCGCGCCCACTCCGGCGTGTCGGCGTCAGGCACCCGCAGGTCGGCGGACAGGTCGATGGCCCGGGCGCCGGCCGCGCGGGCGCGCTCCACCCACCGCGCGCTGTCGCCGTGGGGCAGGCAGCTGACCACGCAGTCGGCGCCCGCCAGGTCCGCGTCGTCCGCCCGTACCAGCGCGGGGCCGTCCACGCCGGGGATCACGTCGCCCAGCAGATTGCCCGCGTCCGATTCGGACGTTGCCCACGCGATGCGCGCCCGCGGATGCCGGTCCAGGAGCCTGGCCAGCTCCCGTCCCGTGTATCCTCCCGCCCCCAGGATCCCGATGCGCGCCTCAGCATAATTATTCATCACGACGCAAAGGTATACATTTCTGCTCCGCGCGTCAACGGGTCGGCCCGTGGAAGTGGTGAAAGGGCTGATGGATGGAGGTATGCCCCGGGCAACGGGTTAGGACGCGTCCGCCAGAACCGGCCGCAGATGGGGGATGCAGAAAAGCCGAGGGCTCCCGTTGATGGACGGGAGCCCCCGGCGTTCTCGATCGGCTCAACGGTGAGTTGCTAACGCCAGTGGAGAGGGTCGCGGCTGAAGTGCACGCAGTTTGTGATGACGATGGATGACTCGCCCACCAGGTAGAGGAGTGAATACGGGAATCCACTTACGATCGCGTACCGGACTTTCCCGCTCCGCACCGGGAACTGAAGAGGATTCTCCGCCACTCGTTCAATCGTGTGATCCACTTCTCCAAAAAACCGAGTCGCGACCCGCGTGCTGTCCTTTCTGTACCACTCCGCCGCCTTGCCGATCGCCCTCTCCGCTCTTGTGCGAAGGACGATGTCGTAGCTCATCCGTATCGCTCACGCAGGCGCGCGCGAGCGACCTCCCAAGGAATGGAGGAGCTTGGATCAGCGAGGTGTTCCTCGTAGTCCCGTTCTGCTTCCGCGATGACGTCGTCCGGGATGGGGAAGTGCTCGTAGGGGTCCTCACCCAGGCTTTCCCAGAGCTTGTTGATCAGCTCCAAGCGTTTTTCCAGGGGCAGGCTGCGAAGCTGATCGATGGAGATGTCCATTACGGCACCACTCATTCGCGTGTCCTCCCGGCCGCCGACACGGCCCGTTGCAGGTTGAGGGTAACACCCGCGCGCCACACGTCCAAGCCGCGGGCGGTGATGCAAGCCGTCCGATGCTCAGCGATGCCGGCCGAGGACGCAGGTGCGCAGGAACTTCTCGTCGAGCTCGCACCGTTCGTCGCAGAGCTGCGCCAGTTGGTCGGTGTGTTTCTGCGCGGGGAGATGGCACCAGACCACGCGCTTGCCGCGCGCCTGCACGGCACGCACGGCGCGCACGTAGTCCGTGTCGCCCGCCACGAGCATGGCCACGTCGAAGCGTTCCTCGTACGCGCCGACCACCATGTCGACGGCCAGGTTCACGTCCGTCTCCTTTTCCACGTGGTAGCGCTCCCCGTACCGGTCCGTGCGCGGCTCGTGGCGTCCCAGCACCAGGTCCACGCGCCGGCTGCGGCGCAGCTCGTCGAAGAACTTCTGCTGATCCCGGTACGCGCGGCTGTGGACGTTGGGGAGTGGAGAGGTGTAGTAGCGTAGCTTCACGAAGTGGTACCCGCGCGAGAGCCGGGTGGCGAAGACGTTCAGGTCCAGCATGAACGGAGCACCTCCCTCGCGTCGGGACAGCATGAAGTTGGGTCCGTCGACGAAAATCTCGAGCGCGGGCGGGCGGGATTGCGAGAGGGCGCTGTCGGTCATGGGCACAAAAAAACGGGGTTG
>DATING010001440.1:0-3931 GCA_035474555.1 Longimicrobium sp.
CTCCCGGACGGGTTCGACCCGACGCGGCAATACCCCGCCATCGTCGTCGTCCACCCCGGGGGCGGCGTCAAGGAACAGACGGCGGGCCTGTACGCCCGGAAGCTCGCCGAAGAGGGATTCGTCACCCTTGCCTTCGACGCGTCCCACCAGGGCGAGAGCGGGGGTCTGCCCCGGCTTCTCGACGATCCCATGAAGCGGGTCGGAGACATCTACAGCGCCGTCGATTACCTCACCACGCTCCCCTACGTCGCCACCGGCCGCATTGGTGCCCTGGGCATCTGCGCCGGGAGCGGAGCGACGGTCAAGGCTGCGTCGGCCGACCGTCGCATCAAGGCCCTCGCAACCGTGAGCGCGGTAGACGTCGGCGCGGCGACCCGGAGGGGGTGGAACGGCACGGCGTCGGAGGCCGACCAGATCGCGACGCTGGAAACGGTTGCTCGGCAGCGCACCGCCGAAGCCGCGCCGGTCTACGTCTCCTATGTGCCGGAGGTCGGGGACACCACCGCGCCCCGTGACCTGCAGGAGGCGGCGGAGTACTACCTGACGCCGCGCGGCCAGCACCCCAACGCACCCAACCGGATGCTGCTCACCAGCGTGAGCAGCATGGTGTCGTTCTCGGGGTTCGACCGGGTCGAAACGCTGCTGACGCAGCCCCTGATGATCGTTGCCGGCAGCGAAGCGGGCTCGCTCTGGCACAGCCAGGACCTGCACGCCAGGGCGGCCGGTCCCAGGGAGCTGGTCGTCATCGACGGGGCCACGCACATGGACCTGTACGACGGCAAGGGCGCGGATCTCTCGATGCAGCGGCTCGCCCCGTTCTTTACGCGCAGCATCGGCCACGCCGCCGGTGACTGATCGGTGCGCGTCGCTGGATGCAGGCGTGCAGGCAGCCGTGCGGTGCGCGAAAGCGATCCGTCGCGTCAGCGTGTGGGCGGCGGCCCCTGCCGCAGGTGGAGCAGGTAGTCGATGAGTGCCCGGAGCGGCGGCGATGCCTGCCGCCGCTCCGGGTAATCGAGATAAAAGCCGGGGAACGGCGTGGAGAACTCCTCCAGCACCGGCACGAGCTCCCCCCGCTCGACATAGGGGCCGACGATCTCCTCCAGCCGCCGCACCGCCTGGCTCAACGCCGCGCCGCTCACGCCCAGCCGCTGTCCCGCCGCGCGAAAGCCCTTCGCCTCCACCACGGCGAGGAACATCGAGATCCCATCCAGGTCGTCGGTCATCGTGAAGACACGCCCCGGGCCAGATCCCCCGGGTAGGCATCGCGGCCGCATCGCCGAATGCGGCCGGGTTCGATTGCTCCCCGATCACGCTCCCCTTCCGTAGACGATCTGCCCCCGGTTCGCCCGCCGGGCTGCTGCGGCGAGGATGGCCCCGGCTTTTCCGTCGCGTGTGTGCGCGAAAGCGGTCCGCTGCGCGCGGGGCTACTCGAGCGGCAGCGACAGGGTAAACGTGCTCCCCACTCCTGGTGTGCTCTCGGCGGCAAGCTCGCCGCCCATTCCTCGAGCCAGGTCCCGGCTGATCGCCAGCCCGAGGCCGACGCCCTGCTGGCTGCCCTCCGTACGGTTGCGCTCGATCTGCACGAACGGCTCGAAGATCTTCTCCAGCTGGTCCGTGGGGATGCCGCGCCCGGTGTCGCGTACACGGATGCGGACGACCCCGCCGTCCGTCTCGCACCGCACCCGGATACCGCCGCCGGCGTCGGTGAACTTCACGGCGTTGGTCAGGAGGTTGAGCAGGATCTGGCGCAGCTTCTCAGGGTCGGCGTGCACCCGGTGCGGACGGTCCGGCGTGTCGGCGGCGCAGGCGTCGTGGTCGAACCGGATCCCCTTCGCGGCGAACTGCGGACCCAGGAGCGGCTCGAGATCGGCGATGGTCCCCGCCAGGTCGAAGTCCACCAGGTTGAACTCGAGCTGGCCGGCGTCCAGGCGGGCAAAGTTCAGCACGTCGTTCACCAGCGACATCAGGTGCTGGTTGGCGCGCTGGATGCGGTCCAGGTCCTGGCGCTGCGGCCCTGTGATGGGGCCACGCAGCTCCATCATCAGCAGCTCGGCGTATCCCGCGATGGCGTTGAGCGGGGTTCGGAGCTCATGGCTCATCGTGGAAAGGAACTGGCTCTTTGCCTGGTTGGAGGCCTCTGCCTCCGCGCGGGCCGCCTCCGCATCCGCCAGCAGCCGCTCGCGCTCCGCCTCGGTGCGCTTCCGGACGCCGATGTCGCGGAAGTGCACCATCACTCCTTCGGTCCACGGGTAGGTGCGGACGTCGAACCAGGTGCCGAGCGGCTCGAAGTAGGCCTCGACCGACGTCACCCGTCCCGTCGCCATCGCTTCACGGTAGGGGGCCTCGAACTCCGAGCCCGCCACGCCCGGGAACGCCTCCCACAGGGTGCGGCCGAGCAGGCGTTCGCGCGTGGTCTGCAGGAGCGGCTCGGCGGCGTCGTTGACGTACGTGAACCGCCACTCGCGGTTCAGCAGGTAGAACGCGTCCGCGATGCTGGCCAGCACGGCCTCCGCCCGCGCCCAGGCCGCCTCCGCGTCCGCCCGCGCCTGGCGTTCCGCCTCGAGAAGCCGTTCGCGTTCTGCCTCGCTCCGCATGAACTTCCCGATGTCTCGCCAGAAAACCGCGATGCCGCCCCCCTCGGCCGGGTACACGTCCACGGAGGCGACCAGGTCCAAGCCGTCTTCCGCGTAGTCGTGCTGGAAGTGGACCGGGACCGGGTCCCGGGCAACCGCGCGGTAGTGCTGCTCGAACGGGGTGCCCACCGTTCCGGGAAAGGCGTCCCAGAACACGCGTCCCACGAGCCACTCGCGTGAGCGCTGGGCGTTCGCCTCCATCGCCGCGTTGACGGCCGTGATGCGGAAGTCCGCATCCAGCGCAAAGTACGCGTCGGTCATCGCTTCCAGGATCCCGGCCGCGCGCTCGCGCTCGGCCTCGGCGGCGCGGCGCGCTGCCTCGGCTTCCTCGCTTCGCGCCTCGAGCCTCGCCGCCGCGTCCCGGAGCTCATCCGCCTGCATCTCCAGCTCGACTGCCTGGTCCTGGAGCGCCTGGTTCGCCTCTCGGAGGGACGTGCCCTCCTCCGTCAACGCGGCGTTCGCGTGCTCTGCCCGATGCAGGGACTGCTCACTCTCCCGCTTCTCCCGCCGAAGCCGCTCATGTGCGGCGGCGAGCCGAACCGACTCCGTGACGTCCTCCACCCGGTGGATCAGGTGTGTGACCTGGCCGGCCGCGGTGTCGCGGATCGGCGTGTTGAGCGGGCTCCAGTGTCGCTCCTCCCACGTGCCGTCGGGACGAGGGATGGGGTAGGCCTGCACCGCCATCCGGTCGGGCGCGCCAGAGACCACCGCGCGCTCCAGCGAAGCGTGCAGGTTGCGCACGCCGGTCGCCTTGGCGTCGCCCGGCGGATCGGGAAAGGCCTCGAAGATGCCGAGGCCGATGATGCCGCGCGGACCCTCGCGCGTGGTCAGCGTGGCACGCAGGTATGCGTCGCTGACGGCCACGATCGTGAACCGGGGTGCGTCGGCGCGCAGGACGAGGTACAGCCCGGGTGCTGCCTCGAAGAAGCTGCGAAAGTCGGGGATCCCGGCAGGTGGAGGCGGCCCGCCCGGCAGCCCCGGCCGAGCGGATGTATCTGGTTCCATGCTCGATTCTGTCTTCCGTAGACGCGCGTGCCCCCTCGCACGGAGGTTCAGCTGCCCCCAGGCCCTAGCAATTCTGCCGCCGCCGATCCCTTCCCGTTCGTGCACGCGCCTGGCGCGCCTGGGCGCCCGTGCAGTTGCCGCCGAGGATGGGCCGCAGGAACGGCACCCCGAGCGTTCTCTCCTCCATTGTGAAGCAGCGCTTATACCAAATCCTCTGATTCGCCGTGCATTCAGACTCAAGCCGGTTCACGCAGAGCCGCAGAGAAGAACAAAGAGGCGCAGAGAACTTCGGC
>DATING010001441.1:0-1547 GCA_035474555.1 Longimicrobium sp.
CGCACCTGGGCCGCCGTCTCCAGTCGCAGCCCGCGCGCGCGCTCCACCGCCTCGCGCTGCTCCGGCGCGATCTTGGCCGCATCCGCGCTGCCGTTGGTGAGCTGCGTGAGCCGCGCCGTGGCGTCGGGCACCACGCGCACGACGATGCGGTCCAGCGCGGGGCGGCCCTCCGGCGCGTCGGGGTTGGCCTCCACGGTGATCTGCTGCCCCTTTTGCCAGCTGCCAAAGCGGAACAGCCCGTTGCCCACCGGCCGCTGCCCGAACGGGTCGAAGCGCATCTGCGCGGGGGCCACGTTCTGCAGCAGGTGCTTGGGAACGGGGATCACCTCCAGCAGCGCGTTGAGGGTGGAGGGCCCCGTGCGGCTGAGCTTGACCTCCACCGTCATGGGATCGACGACGCGCGCCGAGGCGATGCTGGCCACGTCCGCCTGGCGCGGCGACGCCGTGAGCGAGTCCGCCTGCCGCTCGAAGGTGAAGACCACGTCCTCGGCGGTGACGGGCTTGCCGTCGTGCCACTTGAGGTTGGGGCGCACGCGCAGGATGACAGTGTTGCCGTCCGGGCGCTCCCACCGCTCCAGCAGGTCCGGCGTGTAGTTGCTGAGGGTGCTGTCGCGCCGGGCCAGCGCGCGGAAGAGCAGGTGGACGATCTGGTACGACTGCGTGTTGTCGAAGGTGAGCGGATTGAGGTCGTCCACGTCGCCTTCGGCCAGGAAGATCATGGTGCCGCCGGGCGCCGCCCCCGTGAAGGTGGGGTGCCCCGCGCCCACGCCCTCGTCGCCGGCGCCGCCCTTGGCCGCGCCGCCGCCGCCCGCGTCCCCGCCGCCCCCGCACGCGGCGATCCCTACCGCCAGCACCACCATCCAGGCGGCGGACGAGCCCCGCCGCGCCCACGCGATCGACCGCATCGCTACCCCTCCCATGTGACTGTTGCAGGCCCGCCGCCCTGCCGCGGGGTGTGTTGCCCTATCACTGCACAAAGTCCGCCGATGGAACCGAAACTACGGAATCATCTCCCGGCCGGACCTCCCGATACCCAGCACTCGCCCCGCCCAGAGCAAGCACTCTCCCCCGCCCAGAGCGAATGAATTCGCCGCAACAAAGACACGAAGACTGCCTGCGCGGACTGTCCGTCACGGGCGAGTACCACGCCACCGGCGGGGTGTCAGACAACGCGGAGCGAGCATCCTCCGGATTGGGACGGATCGCGCCGGCAGCAACCCGCCCCTCCCCCCAGCCCCCTCCCCGCTCGTTCCTCGCGGAGAGGGGGAGAAACGCATCCAATTCCGCAGTTGCAGGCTGTCCCCTGTAACCTGTCCCCTGTCCCCCGCAGTTCCCGCAGTTGCCGGCTATTCCCTATTCCCTACTCCCTATTCCCTGCCCCTCCTGCCCCTCCTGCCCCTCCTGCCCCTCAGAACCGGTCAAACGTCCACGGCTTCGGCACGCCGAACGCGCGATCCAGCGTGTGCACCACGCCGGGGTTGTCGATCTCCGCCAGGCCGCCCGCCGTGGCCTGCCAGGGAAGCACGGCGCCGATGAAGATGCGCGAC
>DATING010001442.1:0-9319 GCA_035474555.1 Longimicrobium sp.
TCACCCGGAGGACGCGGAGACCGACCGGTCCTCCGGGTTCTGGCTCACGGTGGATTTCGTGCAGCACGCAATCGGGAACTTGCAGACGCGCAATTGGAACCTCGCATGCACGCCACGGAACCCGCACGCGCGCCGAGGAACCTGCTCGCCCACGCTCGTGCTCCGCCCACTTTCAGGACTCGCCGTTCATGCCGTGTCGGGGGCGGGTCAAAGATGGACGCGTCCGCGCCGCCCGCGAGTTTATCAGGGCCAGTTCGAGTTGATGAACATGAGCGACACAAAAATCCCCAAGCCGCGCTTTCGCATCGACTTGGGGATGATGGGCCCACCAGGATTCGAACCTGGGACCAAGGGATTATGAGTCCCTACAACTTGAAGCAGATTCGCGACAAACGCGACCAGATAAGGGTTTAGGCCAAGGGACAACATCGGGAAACGCGACCCGCTGTCGCCTTTGTCGCGCGTTGCATGCCCTCCTGCATTCCCCGAGCGATTCCCCTCCCCTCCCACGACTCCCAGCGAGTTCAACAAAAGCAGGAGCAGCCTCCAACAACGGTTCCAAAGACCGCAAGAGGCGGAGGGCCCACATAGGTCCGCTTGGGATCCAGAGCGTCTTACCCGCAACCGACCTGCGTCTGTTGAAGCACTTTCAGCCAGGCTCAGGCCATCCTTTCACCAGAAGCTTTTACCAAGCTGAAGCGTCCTCCCCTCCCGAAGCTGCACTCACCAACTGGTATGTGGGATCCCTGCCTCGAGCCCGGCGCCCCGTACCCTGCTGCGCGAATCTACCCAGAGTAAGGCCGTCTTTTACAGACCCGAACGCGCGGCGGCGGCCGCCCGCCACACCCCGTCACGACAGCGCGGGCTCCGGGGCCTCCTGGTAGCCGCGCGCCTGCATCAGGTAGAGCTCGGCGTACAGGCCGTCGAGCGCCAGCAACTCGTCGTGCCCGCCCAGCTCCGTCACCCCGCCGCCGTCGATCACCAGGATCAGGTCGGCCGCGCGGACGGTGGAGAAGCGGTGCGAGACAAGCACCGTCACCGCGCCGCGCGACGTACCCGAGCGCGCCTCCTCCGCGTACCGCTCGAAGAGCGCGTGCTCCGCCAAGGCGTCCAGCGACGCCGTGGGCTCGTCGAAGAAGACGACCAGCGGGTCCTCGCGCATGAGCGCGCGGCCCAGCGCCAGCCGCTGCCACTGGCCCGTCGACAGGTCCACCCCGCCCTCCCAGCGGGCGCCCAGCTGCGTGTCGAGCCCGTCGGGCAGGGCCTTGAGCACGCCGGACGCCCCGGCGCGCTCCAGCGCGGCCAGCACGGCCGCACGGTCGTCCACGCGGGACAGGTCCCCCGCGCCCACGGCCTGCTGCGCCGTCATCTCCAACCGCGCGAAGTCCTGGAACGCCGCCGACAGCCGCTTACGCCACGCGTCCGCCTCGATCTGCGCCAGGTCCACGCCGTCCACCAGGATGCGCCCCTCCGTGGGCTCGTACATCCGGGCCAGGAGCTTGACCAGCGTGGTCTTGCCCGCCCCGTTCTCGCCCACGATGGCCACCACGGCGCCCGTGGGGATGTGCAGCGACACGTTCCGCAACGCCCAGCGGTCCGTGCCAGGGTAGCGGAAGGAGACGCCCTCGAAAACGATGCCCTCGCGGAGGCGCGCCGGCGCGGGGTGCGATCCCACCCCGGACCGGCGCGTCTCCCGCGCGTAGTCCTGCAGCCAGAGCATCCGTCCCGCCGTGCGCAGCATACCGCCCAAGTACCCCGCCAGCCGGATGGGGTCCACCACCCCGGCGCGCACCTGCTGCGCCAGGTAGATGGCCATCACCACGTCGCCCGCCGTAGCCTGCCCCCGGCGCGCCCGCCACAGCATTAGCGCCACGGCGCCCGCGTAGCCGGCCAGGAAGAGCAGGTCCCCCATGGCGTCCAGCAGCGCGGCACGCTGGCCCACCGCCAGCACGGGCCGCTGCGCATCCACCGACACGGTGCGAAAGCGGTCCAGCACCTCGCCCTCCAGCCCGAACACCCGCAGCTCCATCCCCGCCGCACGGTCCACCGTGAGGGCCTGGAGGTGCCGGGCGCGGCGGTGGAGGGACACGGAGCGCTCCTCCGCCTCCCGCAGCCACCGCTGCTGCACGGCGGCGATGGGGAGCGCCGTGAGGGCGAACGGCACCAGCAGCAGCAGCCAGGGGTTCACGATGGCCAGCGCCACCAGGATGCTCACCCCCGTGACCACCGTGTTGGTGGTGAAGATCAGGGCATTCAGCGAGCTGCCCAGGATGCCCTGCTGCTGCCGGAGCAGCTCCAGCCGGTCCTGGTACTCGGGGCGCTCGTGGTGCTCCAGGCCGGGAAGCCCGGAGCTGAGCGTCGCCAGCTCGCGGTCCATGGCGAAGCCCACCTCTTCCGTGAGCCGGTTGCGGATCCAGCTCCCCGTCCAGCGCCCCAGGAACCACAGCACCCGGGTGCCCGTGATCCCCGCCCCGCCCATCACCAGCAGGCGGGAGTCGTGCCGCAGGGCGCCGTCCACCATCAGCCCCAGGAACCAGGCGAACAGGGGATAGCGCAGGAAGCTGACGGGCTCCAGCAGCAGCCCGGCGGTGCGCCAGGGATCCGTCTTCCACGCGGTCCGCACCAGCATGAAGACGGCGCGCCATTGCTCACGCATCGGCCGCCTCCGCGCCGTCGTGGGCCGGGAGCGCCACGGCGAATCGCTCCGCCTGCAGCGAGAACATCTCCGCGTACCGGCCGCCGGCGCGCATCAGCTCGTCGTGGCTGCCGTCCTCCACCACCCGCCCGCCGTCCACGACGACGATGCGGTCCGCGCGGCGCACACTGGAAAGCCGGTGCGACACCAGGATGGTGGTGATCCCCTGCGTGAGGGCGAGAAAGCGCTCGAAGAGCTCCGCCTCCGCCCGCACGTCCAGGGCGGCCGTGGGCTCGTCCAGGATGAGCAACCCGGCGCCGCCGCGGACGGCCGCCAGCGCCCGGGCCAGCGCCACCCGCTGCCACTGCCCGCCGGAAAGGTCCACGCCGCCCTCGTACTCGCGCGAGAGCACCGTGTCCCACCCGTGCGGCATCCCCGCCAGGAGCCCGGCGCCCCCCGCGTCCACCAGCGCGGACCGCAGCGCGTCCTCGTCCCCCAGCAGGGGCAGGTTGCCGAACGCCACGTTCTCGCGAAGGGGGAACGGATAGCGCACGAAGTCCTGGAAGATGACGCCGATGCGACGCCGCGCCTGCAGGGGCGTCTGCCCGCCGTCCAGGGTGATGCGGCCGGCGGCCGGCTCGTACAGCCCGCAGAGGAGCTTGATGAGCGTGCTCTTGCCCGCCCCGTTCTCCCCCACGATGGCCAGCGACTGCCCGGCGGGGACGTCCAGCGTGAGCCCGTCCAGCGTGGGCGCGTGGCGCCCGCGGTAGGTGAAGCGCACGTCGTCCAGCCGCACGGCCACCCCGCCGCGCGGCCCCGGATCAGCGGAGCCCGTCGCACCCGGCGCCGCGAGCCGCGCGGGGGTCCGGGCGGAGGGCACCCGCGCCGCCAGCCCCGTGACGCGCTCGGCCACGGCCATGGACTGGGCCAGGAACCACTGGAAGTCGCCGATGATCCCCAGGTCGCTCGTGGCGATCACCGCCTGCACGAACACCATCAGCGCGGCGCCGGTCACGTCGCCGCGGTACGCCGCCATCCCCAGCGCGCCCAGGACGGCCGCGTGCGACAGGCCCAGGGACAGGGTGGCCGCGGCCGTGATGCCGCGGTTGGCCTTGCGGCTGCGCCACATCACCCCCAGCGCCTCCAGCCACGCGTCGCCGTAGCGCCCCACCAGCCACCCGCCCAGCCCGAACACCCGCACCTCCTTGGCGGTCGGGGCCTCCAGCGCGAGCGAGCGCAGGTACTCGGCGCGCCGCAGCCGCACGGCGCCGTCGCTCATGTTCACGCTCACGCCGTTCTCCGTGGCCTGCAGGTAGACGCGGTTGGTGAGGTGCCAGGCCACGGCCAGCACCAGGGGCGCCCACCACTCGAAGGCGAACAGCAGCGCGAAGGCGCCCAGCCCCCGCAGCCGCATGGTGGCCACGTTGGCCAGCGACGCCGTGGTCTGCCGCAGCACGCCGCGGCGCTCCGCGTCCTGGATGGCCTGCAGCTCGTCCGCCAGCCGCGGGTCCTCCAGGGGCGCCAGCCCCGGCGTGCCCAGCATGATGCGGGCGACGCGGTGGTGCACCTCCAGGGTGAACGCGGCGTCCAGGGACCGGGCCAGCTGCCCCAGGGCCGTCACGGCCAGCCCCAGCACGGCAAGGCAGGCGGCCAGGGCGCCCAGCGCCACGAGCGCGGCGCGCTCCGCCTCCGGCCCCGCGCCCGCCCGCACGGCGGCGGGGATGGCGGCCACGAGCCGGCCTGTGAGCAGGATCACCCCCGTGGGCAGCAGCCCCGCCAGGAGGATGAGCACCCCGTACGCCGCCACCTGCGCCCGCCCCGCCTGCCACAGCAGGTCCAGCAGCGCGCGCCAGCGGGAAAGCCGGGTTATCCGTGCGTCGGCCATGCGACCCCCTTTCCATCCCCGGGGACGGCCGCCCCGGGCGGGCATCCCCGCCTCATGCGGGCACCCCGCCCACGGCGGCGCGGGCGGCGCGCTCCCGCCCGGCCGCCAGCGACTCGCGCATCCGCTGCGCCAGGGTGCGCACGTGCGGCTCCGCGCCCAGCGTCACGTGCGTGCCGGGAACGGCGCGCACCTCCACCTCCGCCAGGGGAGACCAGCCCAGTGCCTGGCGGTGCTCGTCGCCGCGGGTGGCCCAGAAGCGCTCCTGCCGCTCGCCCGCCACGGCCGCGCGGAACAGGGTGAGCCTGCCGGCGAGCCGGCCCGGCACGTAGCTGGAGCCGCTGGCCACCCGGTCGCGGACGGCGCGGACGGCGCCCTCCAGTGTGGCGTGGGAAAAGTCCGCGGGCACGGCCCCCTGCGCGCGCAGGGCCTGGCACGCAAAGCGCACCTGCGCGTCCAGCTCCATCCCCTCCATCTCCTCCACCCGCAGGGCGAGCGGGCGCCCGTTGTGCTCGGCGGCTTCGTGCGCCATCCCCGCCACCACCTCGGCGTCACGGGCCCATGACCACTCGCGCATCAACAGGGGCGACATGGTGTCCATCAATCCCACGAAGGCCACCGTCTCGCCCAGAGCCTCCAGCTGCACGGCCGTCTCGTACGCCACCACCCCGCCGAACGACCAGCCGACCAGGGCGTACGGCCCCCGCGGCTGCACGGCGCGGATGGCCGCCACGTGCTCGGACGCGATCTGCGTCACCGGGCGCGCCATGTCGCCCAAGTCGCGCAGGCCGAATGCGGGCTGGTCATCGCCTAGGTGGCGCACCAGGTTCACGTAGCCCAGCACGTTGCGGTCGGCGGAGTGGACGAAGAACACGGGCGGCAGCGGCCCGCGCGGCTGCAGGGGCACGATGGACTCCGGGAGCCCCGACGCCGAACGCCGCTGCTCCAGGATGGCGTCGGCCATCTGCCGCACCGTGGCCCCCGCGAAGAGGGTGGCCAGGGGCAGGTCGCACGCCAGCCGGCGGTTCACCTGCGCGAACAGGCGCAGGGCCAGAAGCGAGTTGCCGCCCAGATCGAAGAAGCTCCGCGTGGCGCCGACCCCTTCCACGCCCAGCAACTCCTCCCAGATCTCCACCAGGCGCGCCTCCACGTCGTTGCGTGGCGCCTCATGCTCCGCGTCCCCATCCGCGTACACCGCGGCGGGGAGCGTCTTCGGATCCAGCTTGCCCGTCCGCGTCTGCGGCAGGGCGTCCAGCGACACGAAGGCGCTGGGGACCATGTACTCCGGCAGGCTGCGCCGCAGGTGCCCGCGCAGCGCGTCCGGATCGGCATCCCCCACCACGTACGCCACAAGCCGCCGGTCGCCGGGCCGGTCCTCGCGGACGACGACCAGTGCGCCCGCCACGTCCTCGTGGCGCCGCAGCACGGCCTCGATCTCCCCGGGCTCCACACGGTAGCCGCGCACCTTCACCTGGTGGTCCGTGCGGCCCAGGATCATCAGGTCGCCGTCCGCCAGCCAGCGCGCGCGGTCGCCCGTGCGGTACATCCGCGCGCCCGGCCCCGCGAAGGGGTCGGGGACGAACTTCTCCGCCGTGAGCGACGGCCGCCCCAGGTAGCCGCGCGCCACCCCCGCGCCGCCGATGTACAGCTCGCCGGGAAGCCCCACGGGCACTGGCTCGCCGTGCCCGTCCAGCACGTGGAAGGTGAGGTTCTGGATGCCGCGGCCCACGGGCACGGCGCCCGCGCGGTGCTTTCCGTTGGGCAGCGTGTAGGCCGAGCACCCCACCACCGTCTCCGTGGGGCCGTACTCGTTCATCAGCCGCACGCCGGGCGCGTGGTCCTGCCAGAAGACCGTGGGCTCGGCGGACAGGAAGTCCGCGCCGATCACCAGCGTGTGCGCGGCGGCCGCCAGCTCCTCGGGGCGCAGCATGCCGCCCAGGAGCCCCAGGTGGATGGGGGTGATCTTCACGAGCCCGTAGCCGGGCCCCTCGCGCAGCACCTCCGCCAGCGCCTCCACGGGCGACTCCTCCGGCAGCAGGCGCACGGGCCGGCCGGCGAACAGGGGGAGCAGGTTGGTGATGGTCAGGTCCACCGCCATGGAGGTGAAGACGGGCGCGCCGTTGCCCGCGTCCGCCCCGTAGTGGCGGATTCCCCAGTGGATGTAGTTGACGACGCCCCGGTGGTGCATGGCCACGCCCTTGGGCCGGCCCGTGGACCCGGAGGTGTAGATGACGTACGCCAGGTTCTCGGAGGTCACGGGGGACCGCACGGGCTCCGCGCTCTCCCCCGCGATCTGCTCCCACGCGTCGTCCACGGCGACGACGCGGACGCCGTCCAGGGCGGGGAGCCCGTCCCGCAGCCGCCGCTGGGTAAGCACGACGGCCACGTCCGCGTCGCCGAAGGTGTAGACGATGCGCTCCGCGGGGTGCGCGGGGTCCACCGGCACCCAGGCGCCGCCGGCCTTCATCACGCCGAGAATCGAGGCTAGCAGCTCCGGTGAGCGCTCCAGGCAGATCCCCACCCGCACCTCGGGCCCCACCCCCAGCCGCACCAGGTGGCGGGCGACGCGGTTGGCCCGCGCGTTCAACTCGCCGTAGGTGAGCGACCGGTCCTCGAACTCCAGGGCCACGGCGTCCGGCGTACGGTCCGCCTGCGCCTCGAAGAGGTGGTGGATGCACTGCTCCGCGGGGAACGCGGCCTCCGTGCGGTTCCACTCCGCCACCCGCGCGCGCTCGGCGGGGCCCATCAGCGCCAGCCGCGACAGGCGGCGCTCCGGGTCGCCAGCCACCTGCTCCAGCACGTGCCCCAGGTGCCCGATCATCCGCCGCGCCGTGGCGGCCTCGAACAGGTCCGTGTCGTACAGCAGCACGCCGGACAGCCCCTCCGGGGTGGCCGTCAGGGCCACGGACAGGTCCGCCTTGAGTCCCACGACGTCCGCCCCCACCGTGCACGCCGTGAGCCCGGGGAGCCCGGCCCCCTCGCCGCCCGTGTTGTGCAGCTCGAAGAGCACCTGGAAGACGGGCGTGTGGCTCAGCGACCGCTCCGGCCGCAGCTCCGCCACGAGCTTTTCGAACGGCAGCTCCTGGTGCTCGTACGCGCCCAGGGTCACGTCGCGCACCCGCCGCAGCACCTCGCGGAACGGCGGGTCGCCGGACAGGTCGGTGCGCAGGGCCAGCGTGTTCATGAACAGGCCCACGAGCCCCTCCGTCTCGCCGCGCGTGCGGCCGGCGACGGTGGTGCCCACCACCACGTCGTCGCTCCCCGCCCAGCGGGCCAGCACGGACTGGAAAGCGCCCAGCAGCACCATGAACAGGGTGGCGCCCTCGCGCCGGGCCAGCCCCTGCAGGCCGTCCAGCAGGGCGGCGGGGAGCTGGATGGGCTCCCACGCGCCGCGGAACGCCATCACCGCCGGCCGGGGATGGTCTGCCGGCAGCTCCAGCAGCGCCGGCGCGCCGGCCAGCCGCTCCTTCCACCAGGCGAGCTCCCCCTCCAGCGCCGCGCCGGACAGGTGCTTGCGCTGCCACGCCGCGTAGTCGGCGTACTGCAGGGGCAGCTCCGGCAGGGGCGACGGGCGTCCCTCGCGGAACGCGCCGTACAGGGCCGAAAGCTCGGCGGCGAGAACGTTCATGCTCCACCCGTCGGCCACGGCGTGGTGCACGGCCAGCAGCAGCACGTGCTCCGCCTCACCCAGCCGCAGCAGCCCCGCGCGAAAGAGCGGGCCCTCCGACAGGTCGAACGGCCGTGCCGCCGCCTCGTCCGCGCGGCGCCCCACGGTCTCCTCGCGCTCCTCCGGCGACAACGCGGACAGGTCCTCCACGGGAAGGGTGAAGCCGCCGAACGGCGCCACCACCTGCACGGGCCCCTCGTCCCCCTCGCGGAAGACGGTGCGCAGCACCTCGTGCCGGCGCACGATCTCGCCCAGGGCCCGCTCCAGCGCCGATCCGTCCAGGGTGCCGCCCAGGCGCAGGAAGAGGGGGATGACGTAGGAGCCGCCCCCCGGCATCCGGTCCAGGAACCAGAAGCGCTCCTGGGCAAAGGACAGGGGCAGCGGCCGCGCGCGGTCCGCCCGCGCCGGCGCGGCGGACCCGCGGGGGGCGGCGCGGCGCAGCTCCTCGATGCGCGCGGCCAGTCCGGCCACGGTGGGCGCCTCGAAGAGCGCGCGCAGCCGCGGCTCCACGCCGAACCCCTCGCGGACACGGGACAGCACGCGCGTGGCCAGCAGCGAGTGCCCGCCCAGCTCAAAGAAGTCGTCGTGCGCGCCCACGCGGTCCACGCTCAGCACGGCGGCCCACATCCCCGCCAGGGCCTCTTCCACGGGCGTGCGGGGCGCGGCGTACCCGTCGGCGGGCGCCGCGCGCTCCGGGGCGGGGAGCGCAGCGCGGTCCACCTTGCCCGTGGAGCTCATGGGCAGGCGCTCCAGGAAGACGAACGCGGAGGGCACCATGTACTCCGGCAGCCGCGCCCGCAGGGCCTCGCGCACGGCCCGCGGCGCCGGCGCCCGGCCATCCCCCGTGACGGCGTAGGCCACCAGGCGCCGGTCGCCCGGCACGTCCTCGCGGGCCATCACCAGCGCCTCGCGGATGCCGGGGTGGTCGCGCAGGGCCGCCTCCACCTCGCCCGTCTCGATGCGATGGCCGCGGATCTTCACCTGGAAGTCCGTGCGGCCCAGGAACTCCAGGCTGCCGTCCGGCCGGTGCCGCACCCGGTCGCCGGAGCGGTACAGCCGCCCGCCGGGGACGGGGCCGAAGGCGTCGGGGACGAACGTCTCCGCCGTCAGCGCGAGGCGGCCCAGGTAGCCCCGG
>DATING010001443.1:0-9154 GCA_035474555.1 Longimicrobium sp.
CGCGCCACCAGCGTCCCGTCCCGCGCCCGCAGCACCTGCAGCTGCCGCCCCCCGGGGGCGATGAGCACGTGGCCGGGAAGGATGGCCTCGCCGTCGCGGGCCTCGGCCACGGGGAGCGCGGAGCGGCGGTGCAGCCGCTCCGCCAGCGTTTCCGTAAAGCCGTGGGGCATGTGCTGCGCGACCACCACCGCGGCCGCGAAGCCGGCGGGGAGCGCGGGGATGAGCTCCGCCAGCGCCCGCGGGCCCCCCGTGGAGGACCCCACGGCCACGATCTCGAACGACCCGGCCTTCGCCGGGGTGGGCGTCCGCACGGGCGGCGGCCCGGCGGCGGGCGCCGGCGCGGGGAGCGGGGCCGTGCGGGCCCGCAGGGCGGCGTTCACCTTTTCCCGCAGCACGGGCGCCAGGGCGTGGATGTCCATGGCCGTCCCCGCCCCGGTCTTGTCCAGGAAGTCCACGGCCCCGTGCTCCAGCGCGCGGAGCGTGATTTCCGCCCCCGCGCGCGTGTGCGACGACAGCAGCAGCACGGGGGTGGGGCACTGGGCCATGATGCGCTCCAGGGCCGACACGCCGTCCAGCCCCGGCATCTCCACGTCCATGATGACCAAGTCCGGGCGCAGGGCCAGCACCTGCCGCAGGGCCTCCTCGCCGTCGCGGGCGGTGCCCACGACGGTGACGTTGGCCAGCGGCTCCAGCATGCGCTCCGTGGCGCGGCGCACGAAGGCGCTGTCGTCCACCAGCAGCACGCGCGCGGGCGCCGTCACGCGGCCCCCTCGGGACGGCGGTAGAAGAGGGAGCCCGGGCGCCGCTCCAGCTCGAACGGCACGGGGACGTGGCGCAGGCTCTCGGCGTGCCCCAGGAAGAGCCAGCCGCCGGGGGCCAGCGCCTCGTACAGGCCGCGGGCCGCGCGCAGGACGGCGTCCGGATCGAAGTAGATCATCACGTTGCGGCACAGGATCAGGTGCTGGGGAGGCAGTCCGCTCCACCAGCCGTCGCGCACCAGGTTGCCGGGACGAAAGCGCACGGGGGCGCGGACGGCGGGCTTGACCTCCCACGCGTCGTCCCCGTGCGGCGCGAACCAGCGCTCGCGCCACGCCGGCTCCGTCCCCCGGAAGTCGTGCCCCGTGTAGATGCCGGCCTGCGCCCGCTCCAGCGCCGCCGCGTCCACGTCCACCCCCGTCACCCGCAGGGCCGCGGGCCCGGCGAAGAGCCCGGACTCCGCCGCCAGGATGGCGAGCGTGTACGCCTCTTCGCCCGTGGAGCAGGCGGCGCTCAGCAGCCGCGCCTGCCCGCCAGGGCCCACCCGTTCCGCCAGCGCGGGCAGGATCTCCGTGCGGATGACGTCCAGGCTCCCCTGCTCGCGGCAAAAGTAGCTCTCGTTGTTGGTCAGGTGCGGCACCAGCCGCTCCCGCTCCGCCTCGCGCTCGGGGTGAAAGCGCAGGTGAAAGAGGAGCGCGTCGAAGCTTTCGAGCCCCAGCGCGGCCCGGCGCGGCTCCAGCCGGGTGCGCAGGATCTCGCGCCGCTCGGGCCCCCAGCGGTGCCCCAGCTCTTCCGCCAGCCACTCGGCCCACATGCGGAACTCGTCGTCCTGGAGGGGAACGGCCATCTACCCCTCGCCCAGGGCGCGTGCGGCCGCCCGGCGCACCAGCGCGTCGGGGTCGTGCGCGCGGACCTCCCGCAGCGCGTCCATGGCTTCGGGCGCGTGCACCCGCTCCAGCGTGCGCGCGGCGGCCAGCCGGATCCGCCAGTCCGCGTCGCCCAGGGCGCGCACCAGCCGCTCCGCCGCGCCGGCGGGGGCCATCTTGCGCAGGGCGACGGCCGCCACGCGCCGCAGGTCGCGGTCGCCTGCGTCCATCCGCGCGGCGGCCGCCTCCGCGCCCCGCGGGTCGCCCAGCTCGCCCAGGGCGGCGAGGGCGGCGGCCTCCCCCCCCGCGTCCCCGGCGGCGGCGAGCACTTCCAGCAGCACGGGGAGGGCCTCCGCCGCGCCCGTGCGCCCCAGGGCCCGCACGGCGGCGAAGCGCGCGCCCGCGTCGCCCTCCAGCGCCAGGCGGGCCAGCGGCGCAACGGCCTCCGCGCCCCCCGTGGCGGCCAGGGCGGCGGCCAGGGCCCGCACGGCGCCGGGGTCCGTTTCGCGCCCCAGCGCCTCGGCCACCCGCGCCCGCGCGTCTGCCTGCGGGCAGCGCGAGATCCCCTCCGCCGCCGCCCGCCGCGTTTCGGCCGACGCGTCGTCCAGCAGGGGGAGAAGGAGGTCGCAGGCGCCGCCGGGGAGCCGCCCCAGGGCCAGCGCCGCGCCGGGGCGGCGGGCGGGGTCGTCCCGCAGCACGCCCGCCAGCAGGTCGCGCACCTCCGCCGCGGGGAGCGCGCGGCCCAGCGCCTCCGCCGCCGTGGCGCGCACCTCCGGGTCCGCGTCCGCCAGCAGGGCGGCCACCCGCTCCGCCGCCGCGCGGTCCGGCAGGGGCGGGAGCGCGGCCAGCACTTCCTCGCGCACGGCCGCGTCCGCCCCGCCGATGCGGGGAAGGAGCGCCGCCAGGGCCGTGTCCGCGGGGAGCAGCCCCAGGGCCCCCGCCGCGGCCGGCCCCCGCTCCGGGTGCCCCAGCGCGTCCGCCAGCAGGGCCGCCGCCTCCGCCGTCCCCGCCACGCCCAGCAGCACGGCCGCGCAGTCGTCCGACGCCGGGGCGGAGGTCCAGCGCTTCGCCAGCGTCTCCGCCTCCGCCGCGGCGGCCTCGCGCAGCCACGGGGGCGGGGGAGGGGGAGCGGAGGGGATCAATCCCGCCGCGGCTTCCAGCGCCGCGCGGCGCAGTCCGGGATCGGCCGCCGCCGCGGGGGCGCGCAGGGCCTCCAGCCCCGCCGGGTCCCCCAGCTCGCCGATGGCCTCCACGGCCGCGCCGGCCAGCAGGGGATCCGCCGCCGCCGCCCCGAGCGCCGGCAGCGCCCGCGCCGCGCCGATGCGACCCAGGGCGAAGACGGCGGCCAGCGCCCGCCACGGGTCCCCGCCCGCCACGACGGCGGCGAGCGCATCCACCGAGCGGGGGTCGCGCAGTCCGCCCAGGGCGTCCGCGGCCGCGGCGGCCACGTTGGCGTCGGGGTCCTCCAGCGCCGCCTCCAGCCCGGGGCGCGCCGCGGGGTTGCACGATTCCCCCAGCGCGCTGGCGGCCAGCAGGCGCACGTCGCCGTCCGCGTCGTGGCGGGCCAGCCGCTCCAGCATCCGCAGGGCGCCGGGAAGGCCGCCGGGTGCGGAGAGCGTCGCCAGCACGGAGCGCGCGGCGTTGCGGCGGCCCGCGTCGTCCCCCGCGCGGAGGGCCGATTCCAGCGCGGGAAGGAGCAGCCGCGCGTGGGGCAGGCGGGGGAGCGCGCCCAGGGCCTCGTCGCGCACCCAGGGCCGCTCGTCCGCGGCCAGGGCCAGGGCGTGCTCCGCCGCCTCGTCTCCGCGCCCGTCCGCGAGGAGGGCGGCAAGCGCGTCCGTGCGAGAGGGGTCAGACACGGAAGCGGCTCACGAGCTCGGTCAGGTTGGCGGCCTGCTGCGCCACGTCCTCGGCGGCGCGCTGGGCCTCGCGCACGGAGGTCTGCGCCAGGCGGGCCCCCTGCGCGATGTTCTCCGTGGCCGCCAGGATCATCTCGCCCCCGCGCTTCTGCTCGGCGGTGGCGGCGAAGACCTCCTGCGTCTGCTGGTTCATGTTCTCCGTGGCCTGCACGATCTGCCGGCTGGCCACGGACTGCTCGCGGGTGGCGATGCGCACCTCCTCGGCCACGCGCTGGATGTGCTGCGTGGCCTGCTGCGCCTGCCCGGCGGCCAGGATCTGCTGCTCCGTGGCCAGCCCCACCTCCTGCATGAGCAGGCTGGTGCGGGTGGCTGCGTCCACGATGCGCTCCAGGGCCAGCGACGCCCCCTCCGCCAGGGCGATGCCCTGCTGGGCGCGCTCCGCAAGGGCGCTGCTGGACTCCATCGCCGCGTCCACCCCGCCGCGCACGGCCTTGATGGTGTGGCCGATCTCGCGCGCGGAATCCACCGAGCGCTCGGCCAGCCGGCGGATTTCCTGCGCCACCACGGCGAAGCCCCGCCCGTGCTCGCCGGCGCGGGCGGCCTCGATGGCGGCGTTCAGGGCGAGCAGGTTGGTCTGGTCGGCGATGTCCTCGATGGTCTCGGAGATCTGCCCCACGGACTCGCCCTGCCCGCCCAGCACGCGCATGCGCTCCGTCAGGCGGTTGACCTCGTCGTGGATGCGGCGCATGCCGTTCACCGACTGGCCCACGGCGTCGCCGCCCTGCGTGGCGGCGGCCTCGGCCTGGCCCGCGATGCGGCGCGTCTCGTCCACGTGCCGCCCCACCTGCTGCATGCTGGCCGCCATCTCCTCGATGGTGGCCGAGGTCTGCTCCACGGCCGTGCCCAGGGTGTCGGCGCTGCCGGCCGTGTGCTCGATGGACTGGCTCATCTGGGCGATGGAGGTGCTCGTCTGCTCCACGGAGGCGGCCAGCGACTCGGCGCTGCCGGCCACGCGGGTGATCTGCGCGGCGATCTCCTCCATGGACGTGGACGTCTGCTCCGTGGCGGCCACCTGGTCGTCCACGGTGGCGGCCAGGCGCTGGGACGTGGCGGCGATCTGGTCGGCGGCGGCGGCCGTCTGCCCGGCGGCCGTGTTCACCCCGCCCACGGCCCCGCGCAGGTCGGCGGACATGCGGTTGAGCGTCTGGATGAGCTGCCCCAGCTCGTCGCGGCTGGTGGTGTGCACCTCGCCGGTCAGGTCGCCGGAGGCCACGCCGTCCGCGAAGCGGACGGCGTCCTGCAGGGGGCGGCCGATGCGGGTGGCCACGGCCCAGGCCACGCCCAGCGACACGGCGATCCCCAGCAGGGTGAGCCACACGGCCCAGTTGCGGGAGCGGATGGTGGCGGTGCGGAGGTTGTCGCGGCGGGCGTCGGACAGCGCCTGCGCCCGCTCGTCGAACTGCAGGAGGGTAGCGCGGACGCGGGTGGCGCCGCGCCGGCCCACCCCCGTCTGCACGAATCGCACGACGGCGTCGATCCCCGGCCCGCCCGGCTGCAGGGTGCTGCGCCGCAGGGCGATCCCCGGCGTGGCCACGCTGTCCACCCACACCTTGGCGAACACGTCGGCGGAGTCCAGCAGCGCCTTCTGCCCGGCGTCCGTGGCGAGCCTCTTGGCCTCTTTCAGGTGCGTCCGCGCGCGGTCGTCCGCCTCGGCGTACATGGCGAGCGCCGTGTCCTGCCCGCTGAGCAGGTAGTCGCGATAAGCCAGCGTGCGGTCGGCGAGGGCCAGCTCCAACTGCACGGCGGCGCGCTGCACGGCCTCGGCGTTGCGCGAATCCGCTTCGAGCCTCGCCACCCGTCCGCCCTGCACGGCCACGACCATCGCGATGATGGCCATCAGCAGGAGCACGGGGACGAACCCCAGCAGGATCTTGTTGCGCACCCGCATGTTTCCGAACCAGTCGGACACGTTCATCTCGCCTCTTCGCCCAGGACCCGTTCCAGGTGCAGCAGCGCCACGCGGCGCCCGGGGGCGGGCACGGCCACCCCGGCCAGCCACCCCGGCGGCAGCGCCGCCTCTGCCTCGTCCGGCGGGAGCTCCTCGTCCCCGCCGTCCTCCATCAACCCCACCACGCGGTCCACCAGCAGCCCCACCGCCTCGCGGCCGCGCGCCCACACCACCACCATCCGCCCCGCGCCGTCCACGGGAGCCATCCCCAGCCGCGTCCCGAGATCGACGACGGCCAGCACCGTCCCCCGCACCTGCGCCACGCCGCGCACCCCCGGGGGGGCGAACGGCACGCGCGTCACGGGGGGCGGGCGCAGCACCTCGCGCACGCGCCCCGCGGGAATGCCGAACTCCGCGCTCCCCAGCCGGACGGCGAGGGTGCTCACGGGCCGCCCCCGGCCAGCTGCGCCCGGACGGCGGCCAGCAGCTCCGGCGGGGTCCAGGGCTTGGGGATGAACCCCGTGGCCCCGGCCTGCCGCGCGGCCTCGCGGTCCGCCTCCGTGGCCTCCGTGGAGCAGACGAGCACGGGGACGTCCGTCATCCCCAGCTCGCCCCGCAGCCGGCGGATGAACTCCAGCCCGTCCATGGCCGGCATGTTGATGTCCACCACCATGCCGTCCAGCGCCGGCTCGCGGGCGGCGGCGTCCAGCCCCTCGGCCCCGTCCGCGGCAAAGACGAGCTCGTAGGGGCCGCCCAGGACCATCCGGTACATCCGCACCATCATGGGGCTGTCCTCCACCACCAGCACCCGCCTGCGCCGTTCATCCGCCACCCGTGCCTCCACGGTACAGGTCCACGTTCATCTCCAGCATCTCCCCGGGATCCAGCAGCAGCACCACGCGCCCGCCCGCATCCACCACGGCCCCCGACACGCCGCGGGGGCTGCCCAGCGCGGCCGGCAGGGCCCGCACGGTGGCCGCGTCCTGCGCCAGCAGCCGGTCCGCGCCCAGGGCCGCCGCCCGCGCGCCCCGCCGCAGCACCAGCACGAAGCGCGGGTCCGGCGCGCTCTCCCAGCCGAACACGCGCTCCAGGCGGATGAGGGGCACGGCCTCGTCGCCCACGTCCACCGTCTCGGCGGGGCCCACGCGCCCCGGCGTCCCCGCGCGCACGGTGGATTCCACGTCCAGGGCCGGGATGGCGAGCGTCTCGCCGGCGGCCTGGAAGAAGAGGACTGGGACCATGGCCACCGTGAGGGGCAGGTGCAGGACGAAGCGGGTGCCGCCCTCGTCGCCGTCTTCCACCCGCACCTGGCCGCGCAGGCGCGAGACGGCGGCGCGCACCACGTCCAGCCCCACGCCCCGCCCGGACACCTCGTCCACCAGCGCCCGCGTGCTGAAGCCGGGGCGAAAGAGGAGCTCGTCCACCTCTTCGTCCGTGGGCTCTTCGATGGAGGCCAGCAGGCCCAGCTCGCGGGCGCGGCGCTCGATGCCGGCGCGGTCCAGCCCGCGGCCGTCGTCTTCCACCTCGATGCGCACGCGGTCGCCCTCCTGCGCGGCGGACAGGCGCACCGTCGCCGTTTCCGGCTTGCCGGCCGCGCGTCGCTCCGCGGGCGTCTCCACGCCGTGGTCCACGGCGTTGCGCACCAGGTGCAGGAGGGGGTCCAGGAGCGCGTCGGCGGTGGCCTTGTCCAGCTCCGTGCCCTCGCCGTGCAGCTCCACGCGCACGCGCTTGCCGCGCTCCCGGGCCAGGTCCGCGGCCAGGGGCGGAAAGCGCGAAAAGACGCGCTCCACGGGCACCAGCCGCAGGGCCGTGGCGGAGCGGCGCACCACCGAGGCGATGCCGTTCAGCGTCTCCACGTGGTCGCCCAGCGCGCGGCGCAGCCCGGCCGCCTGCAGCGCCCCCGCCTGCTGCACGGCCCACACGCGCAGGGCCTCCACGGCGCGCGCCAGGTCGTCCACCTGGCTCAGCAGCGGGTCCAGCCGGCCGAAGGGGATGCGGAGCGTTTCCTCGCGCACGCCCGCGTCGCCGCGCGCAGGCGCGGCCGGCTGCGTGGCCGCGGCCGGCGGGGCGGACGTATCCGGCGGAGCCAGCTGCGTGGCCGGCGCGGGCACGGGGTCGCCCGCCGCCAGCATGGCGGTCTCCACGGCGGCTTCGGCAGGACCGGCGGATTCGGCGGATGCGATGGATCCGGCTGCCCCGGCGGCTCCGGCGGATTCGATCGATCCAACGGCCCCGGCGGATGGGGGCGCGGGCGCATCGTCCGCCGACGTGCCGCGCGCCTCGTCCGCGGAATCAGTGGCATCCGCGGCATCGGCGAATGGCACCCGTTCATCCGTCGCATCGAGCCTATCGATCGCATCGACCGCAGCAACTGCCTCCGCCGCCTGCACATCCACTCGCGTCTCCTGCTGTGCGTCCGGCTGAGGGCCGATCGCTGCGGGCGCGGACGGTGCGGGCGCGGCGAGGGCGTCGGCCAGTTCGGAGCGGAGGGCGGGGAGGGGTTCGAACGCGGCGTCCTGGTCCGGCGAGCCGGCGGATTCGAGCGCGCCGCGCAGGGCGGAGGCGGCGCGCTGCAGGAGGCGGATGGGCTGCGAGGCCTGCAATCGGCCTTGCTTGAAGGCGTCTTCAACCGTGTGAACCAGCTCCTGCATGGGGCGCAGGCCCAGCATGGCCGAGTTGCCCTTGAGCGTGTGCAGGGCACGGAGCAGCTCGGCGCGTGCCGCCTCTGTGGGCGCCGCGCCTGCTTCCAGCGACTGGACCGCGTCGTCCAAGTGCGCCATCTGGGCGCGCCCTTCGTCGCGAAAGTCGCCGAAGAGCTCCGAGAGGTCCAGCAGGTCGGACAGGGTCACTCCAGGGTGCGCATCCAGTACCGCTAAAGAAAGAATAGTTCTATGCAAACCTGCGACCACGCCGCCTGTTTTTGCGGCTGGTGATCCGTCCGGGCACTCCGAATCCCGACGGGTGAGCGGGATCAATAGAAGATGGCGGCTCTCTCCGCCCGGACGTGCCTTTCGCGTTCATCGAAACTCGGGTGATCTGAATTCGTATCGCTTTTCACCACAACGATTTTGAGGAGAGCTTGATATGGAACCCGTCTCGATCATCCTCGCTTCCGCGGCTGCCGGAGGCATCGCAGGCAAGCTCAGCGAGCAGATCACCGGATACCTCTGGTCGTTCTTTGCGAATGGGCATTCCGAGGCCACGCGCGCCCGGGCGCAGGCGAACATAGAGGACTTCGTGGAGGTATTCGCGCGGCGCCTGGACGCGCGGCTGGCACAGGCGGCCCCTTCCGATCCCTTGGAGATCGAGGACCGGCTGACTGACCCCGACATGGCCGCGACGCTGGAAAGCGCCGCACGAACGGCGGCCCGGACCTCAGACGGAGAGCGTCACGGGATACTGGCGAACCTCGTGGCCGAACGGCTTGTAGGAGAGGGGATCACGGTGGATACGGTCGTCGCGGCCAGTGCCATCGAAGTCCTTCCGAAATTGGCGCCGGTGCACGTCGAGATTCTTGGGCTGCACATGGCGATTAGCTACCTTCGTCCTGAATGGTGGGGAGACGAAAGCTTGGCAGACCTGGATGAGCACGCGGACTGGATGAAGAGCATCGTGGGGTTGTACAATCTGGACATCGAGTATTCTGAGATGGATCTGCTTCATCTCGCGTCGGCGGGATGTATTCGGTATCCCAATCAGTATCCTGCATCTGTAGAAGATTTGCTGCG